>DATAPK010000118.1:0-2820 GCA_036265245.1 Tepidisphaeraceae bacterium
TCCAAGCCGCGCGCGGAAAAAGCTCCGGCTACCGGAAACGGTGTTTGTGATTTGCCGCGCCGCGAGCGCGGAAGTGTTGGTGGCCACTGGAGTCCAGTTCGAAAGATCCGTGCTCGCGAGGATGATGTAGGTTGCGTTGGCTTCACCGGTCAACGTGAATACGAATTGCCCAGCGGCCCCGGCATACGATGGATTGCTCAGGACAAACTGCGTGGGCGCGGAAATTTGCACGGTAGGAACCGCGACGGTGGTTGCCTGGTTTGTTCCCGGTGGGGAATAGCTGCGCCAGCGTTTGGCGAAACCGTCCACGGCATAGAGATTGCCGACATTGTCCCAGGCAGTGTCGTAATGATCGTCGCCGGGAGCCAGTGTGACGATCGAATCTCCGTTGCTCGCGGCGAAGACCTGAAGAGAGCCATCCTGATAACCGCCAACTCCGGAATCGAAAAATCCTTTGAACGCCACGGCCACGTAAGTCCCGGTCGGATCGACCGCCACACCCCCGGCGCCGCGCATGGAATCGTCCCCGCTGCCAATGCGCCATGAGGCATTGGTTTCGGTCACATCTATATAAGCGGGAAATCGAAGGACGCGCCAGTCGCTTCCACTGTCGGTATCTTGAATGACGTAGATGTTGTTGCTGGAATCCAACGCGACGTCTCGCGGCATCACATCCAGTCCGTCGGCAGAATTGGGCTGGATAATCGTAACGCCGGTGTCGTTCGGAGCCACGACGCCGCCGGCAGTCAGGTTCCAGCGGAGGATGCCTGCGCCGTCGGTCGTGTCAGCCATCCAGATTTGCATCGTGCCGCCGGCGCCGGAAATAAAAGGGCCATCCAGTTCGGCGAAGCCATTGGTCGGATAGTTGCTCGAATCCAGGACCGCGAGGAAGGAGTTGGTGGAAACGAGTTGATCGAAGCTAAAGACGAGGCCTTGATCGGTGAAATCATTCGCGTAGAGGCGATCATCGGAGCCGACCTCGAGTTTCCATGGACTCAACTGATCCTGAATGGTGTCGCCGTGAGCCCAATCGTAACCGCCGGTGCTGTAACCCCATTCATCGGCATAGGAGCCGTCGGCATTATGCAGCGTGATGCCGACACGATCACCCGGATATGTGATGGTATCGAAGCCCTCCTGTGCGTTGGCGACAAAGACCCGGCCGTAATAAGGGCTGTTCGTGTTTCGATTTACCGCGATGCCGCGCGGCCACCAAACGCGATAGTCGAGATCGTCGAGTTCCGAACTGGTCTCGGTCCAATTGGTGTAGCCGCTGGAAGCCGCCGTAATGCTGACGGAATAGACGCCTCCGCCAACGGGATTGCTGGCATTATCGCGGCCATCCCAGACGACGTAGTTGCTGCCCTGCAACGTGCCGGGATCGGGATTGGTCAATGTGATCGTGCGGACGGTCGTCGCGCCGGAGTTGACATTCACGGAGACGCCGAGAGTGGCGGGCTCGTTCAGAATGTAACTGATGGCCAGACTCGCGCCGCTTGAAGCGACAATGTTCGTGAGTCCGCCGTTGAGGCGAATGTTCGTGGCATAGACGTTGGCATGAACGTTACGAGGTGAAAGCAACAGAACCACCAACAACAAGAGCGAATTAGCCGCGACAGAACGCAAAGAACACCAAGGTGTCAGAGCGTTGAAGCGTTGAATGGTGGAAAGCAAGGGTGTAAATCGATTCATACGGCGTCTTGGCGATGATTACGTTACAGCTAAACAACGGTCAGATTATGGCTTGCCCTGCGTTGGGATTCAAGCTGTTCAACCTCGAATCGACCGATAAGAAACGGGCATGCTTTCGGGATTCGCGGATTTCTTCACCTGCCGCACTCAACCATCACCCCTCAAAACTTCACCGTTTCTTTACGGCCGGTAAAGGAATAGGGGGGAGAGGGTGGATTTGCCTGGACTGGTCTGGACTACCCTGGACTGGCCGGACCCGTCTGCTCAAATCCAGCCAAAATCCAGCAGTTTTGCACGACGCGCATAGGTGAGCCATTACAGAGGCGCGCTGGTGCGGGCGCTCATCCAGGCATTGTCATGCGGGGAAATTTTGCCTGTGGCGACAGACGGATCTATCTTGAGAACGGGCGCCTTGGTATTGGCATCGATCCATTTATGGGTCTCCGCGTGGCCATCGGCAAAGGAAAAGCCACAGGCGCCGTTATGATACGAGGCGGGAACGTCGTCCCACTGGACGGCGCTCGGCCAGGTAGTCACGGGCGGCATGTCCAGGCCAAATAAACAGTCATTGATACTGTCCGGATGCTCATCGACAAAAACCCAGGTCATCGCCGGGCCGGGCTTCGTGAAGTCCGTTTCTTTCAGGAAAATCCGGTATCCGGTATAACCATACACGGTCCACATCGTTTTGTCGGTTCCACCGACGAAACCATTCATGGAAATGCTGCGGTTGCGCGGACCGATTTTGCTGGGAACTTTGTCAGCGGGACATTTGTAGATGCCGGTGTTCTTGGCATTGTATGACCCAAATAAGGACTCTGTAAGATAGAAATTATTGGTGTTAGGATCAGGATGGCCGGGCAATCCGTTATAGCCTCGATTCCAGTCGAGGACGCCCGTACACCATGTGTTGGTATCGTAGGTAAAATGCCCGAGGTTTGCTGGGAGCGCGTTATTGTCCGTGTTATACATCGCAAACGTGAGTTGCTGCTGCTTGAGATTGTTGAGGCAATAAATCCCCTCGGCCTTCTGTTTAGCTCTTGCGAGCGCCGGCAGCAGCATTGCCGCGAGGATGGCGATGATGGCAATGACAACCAGCAATTCAATCAGTGTGAAGCCATGCCTGGA
>DATAPK010000119.1:0-5596 GCA_036265245.1 Tepidisphaeraceae bacterium
AAAGCATCTTTCCTTCATCCGCCCCCAGCCATGGGCGAACGTCATCAAACGTATGCGGCGCTGAACTCAGATCGAATCCCACCTTGCACTTGGGGCAAAGCGTCCTCACCAATCGCTGCGCCACGATGCCGCGAAGGCACGTGCTCAGGAAATGCGGCGGAACCCCCAAACTCAACATCGATTGAATCGCGCCCGGAGCTGCCGGGGCGTGCAGCGTCGCGAATACCAGCATCCCGCTGTTCGCCGCCCGAACCGCCGTCTGCACCGTCTCTTCATCCCGAATTTCACCAATCATGATCACATCCGGCGATTGCCGCAGCACGCTGCGAAGCAATTCCCCAAACCCCAATGCCGGATTCACCAGCATGTTAACCTGGCTTTGCCGCAGACCGTCGATGGCATATTCAATCGGATCTTCAATCGTGTTGATCTTCCGTTTGCCGTCATTCAGTCGAATCAACGATGAATAAAGCGTCGCCGTTTTTCCGCTGCCGGTCGGGCCGGTAATCAGCACCAATCCGCTCGGGCTGCCGATGATCGATGTATAAGCGCTATATTGGTCGCGCCCCATCCCCAGGTTCTCCAGCGCGTAAAGCATCGCGCCGCGCGTCAGCAACCGAAACGCAAAATCCTCGCCATAAAGCGTGGGAATCACGCTGATGCGCAGATCGACCGCATCGCCGTTTTCTTTTCGATAAATCCATCGCCCATCCGCAGGCCGGCGCGTCTGCGACAGATCCATCGACGCCGCCGCCTTGATGTGCGACTGGCACCGCTTGGCCAGGTCCGTCGGCAAAATGCTGATCGGCCGGATGATCCCCAGATGCCGCACCAGCGCCGCCATGTGCTGATCGTTCGCCGCGAGAAACAGATCGCTGCATCCCATGCTGACCGCGTGATCGATCAGCTTCGAAACCGCCTGATCCGGCGGCAACTTCGCCACGTCGATCATCTGCGCCGGTGTGCCAATGGATGCGCTCGAAATGGGTACAGCGGTCGTGGTCATCACTTTCCTCCAATCGCCATCGCGCGGGCGTCCGCCTCATCCTTCGCAAGCGGCACCACTCGTCCAATCTTCAGCACGTCCAGAATCTGCTTCACGCTCGGCTGCACCGAATGCACAATCAGCACGCCGCCCCCGTCTTTGAATGATTTATGACATCCGATCAGCCACCCGATCGCCGACGAATCGATGTAATCCGTGCGCTCCATGTTCAGCAGCACCTTGGTGGTAAACCACGTCTGGCCGAGCAACGTTTCCAACGGATTTTTCCCGCCCGCTTCAAAATCGCTTGTGGTGATGTTCCCCTCCGTCGCCACACGAATGATTCCGTCCTTCTCAATCGAGAGCAGCGTCAGCTTCATAGGGCGGCTAGTGTAAGCATGTCCTTTGATCTGTCCAAGGGCAGCGCGATGCGTTTGAAATTGAAATCCAAACCGACCGGCTCATCCGCGCAGCGCCAAATAAACACAAAATCCCCGGTTCAAAATTTATTTTCCTTCTTTTCACCCCGCCACCACGGTTTCCCCAAAAAGCGCTACCAAACCAACCCTTTTCGCGCAGCGCCGCCGTAACCATTGAGCGACAGGCTCCGCGCCCCTCAATCGGGAGCGCGCTCTTTGAAAATTCAGCTTCGACTGCTTCGTGCACGACCATGCACGAATTTGCACGATCTACAAAAATCGTCTCAACAACGGATCACGCCATTTCGGTTAAATGGGCAAAGACTTTTAATCGCCAAACTCCACTCACATAAAAGGTTGCATCGTTGACGCGAGATATTGCTCCGTATTAACTTGTTGCCGGGCGGGGTCGTGTTCGATCGCGTTTATGGAAGATGAGGTTCTCATGACAATGCTAAAAAGCGGATGGATAAGGCTGATGGTTCTGGCGCTCAGTTTGGCTCTAACCGCCAGTGCTTTTGCCGATCTGGACGGCGCAAAGAAGGCGCTCGATGCGGTGAAAAAAGACATCGCCGACGACTCCACCTCCAACATCGACTCCGACGTCAAGCTCGTCGAATTCGAGTTGAAGGACACGCCCGACGCCGACAAGAAAGCAATTCAGGATGAACTCGACGGCATCAAGAAAAAGCTTTTTGATGCCAAGGTCGCCAAATACAAACCCGGCTACACCGACGAAATCAACAAATACTACGACAACGCCAAACGTGCCCTCGCCGACAACGATCCCGACGGCGCGGTGCGAGAGGCCAATAGTCTCGACTCCTACCTCCTGCACCAGGATATCACCGACCTTTTCTCCGCTGACGAAATCGCCAAGTACAAGCAGCAGATGAATAAGTATCGAAAGATGGCCACCGACATGCAGGCCGACCGCATGGTCACCGGCATGACCGACGAAATGACCAAGATGGAGGCCGATTACGCCCAGAAGAAAAATGACCTGAAGACCGAAAACGAAGGCCAATCCCAGATGATCACCAACGGCATCGCCGACGAGATCAATGCCTTCAGCAGCCGGCTCAATGCCCTGCCCGCCGACAATGACAAGGTCAAAGCCTTAAAAGCACGCGTAGATAAAATGAACGCCGACTTCGCAACCCTTGCTTCCGGCCAGCTCGCCAAGAACAGGCTCGCGTCACTCAAGAGTTCCTGGGAAAGTTACTCCAACGAATATCAAGGCTGGGAAACCGAAAACTCCCCGCCCACTTTCGAGCAATACGGCAAGGGATTCGGCAATACCGACATGCACGCCTTTGGCATGCCCCACTCGGTCGCCTTGATCCGCCGCGTCGACGATTTTACGAAGAATATGAATCAGGACGATTCATTTAAGCAGATCGCATCCCAGCCGGATGTGAAAGCATTCACCGACACCATCGCCAAGGCCCGCGCGGATTGCTACGCCAAGGTCCTCAAAGCCGCCACCGCGATCGTCGAGCAGGCCGAGAAAACAACCTTCACCAACGACAATCGCGGCTCTCTCAACACGCTGCCCGACGACATCCGCTTAGCCCTCGGCGAAAATTCCCCCGAAGGGCAAGCCTTAAAAGCCCGTGCCCAAAAGTTGATCGACAACTACCAGGCCGGCCTCGCCGCAGCCGACAAAGCATTCGAAGACAACTACAAAAATCTCTGCGCCGCCGCCACCAAAGCCTGGCCCGACATGGCCGCCAAATACAGCACTGTCTCCGGCTTTGATCCCAACAAGTATCAGGATTTCAAAGGAAAGACGATCAAGATTTCCGACACCGATAATCTGATGGGATGGAGTTTTAAGACCGGAGATGGTTTCGACTTCGCCACGAAGATCAACGGCCTGCCCGTCGCCGGGCGATACAACCCCGTCGTCAAAGCCGCGATTGCCGATGTCGAAGCCAAAGTGAAGCATGGCATCGGTGACATCGATCAGGATGGCAAGTGGGAAATCATCGCCACTGTTGACGGCAATACAGGCCAAATGAACACTCGCCAGCGCGAAACCGGCGATGTCCGCGGAACCGATGGAGAAAAACTTGGAACCGTGACATCGGAAACCTCGAAGACCGTAGACGCGCCGATCATCACCATCATCGCCGCCCACTGCGGCCCCCTCGCAGTCTCCGCCGATCAGGGCGCCGTGAATGAGTCGGGTGCTGTAGTAACGCCCGCAGGTGCCGCGCTAGGCAGCGGGGCAGCTTCCTCATCCTCCGGCAGCGGATGGATGACGCGATTTTTGTTCCTGATCATCGGCCTCGTCGCCGCCGCCGCCGCTCTCCTCAAAGCCGGCTACGCCCCCATCGCCAGCCTCCCCCAAGCCGGCGAAGTCCAGGCCAAACTCGGCGGCGACAACCTCGCCTACATCGGCCTCGCCTGCGCCGCCTGGGGCCTCCTCTGGTTGCTGGAAGGACTCATCTATCGCGGATTTCTCCTCAACATCGCCGTCATCGCTGCCGGCCTTTACGCCGCCCTCGACTTCCTCGCTGCAAAAGGAATCGTCAAACCCGACCAAGTCGCCAAGATCAAACCCCTTGGCGTCCCCATCGGTCTCGCGTGCGCCGCGATTGTGGTCCTTGGCTTCCTCATCGGAGGCAGAATGGTCATCCTGTAGTGAAAAGCCCGAATGACGAAACCAGAATGACGAACAAATGACCAAGCCCGAATGACGAACGGAGAACTGTTTCGTCATTTGGATTTCGTCATTCATTCGTCATTCTGGTTTCGTCCTTCGTCATTAACTGCCATCAACGCTTCCCCGGAATAAACCTCACTGCCCCACCTTCCGCCCCTCCGACGCACCCCAAAATCCCCTTGCTTTCCCGGCACGGTTTCAATCCTGTGCTAGGCTTTAAGCACCTCACGACAGCATCGAATCAAAGCCAGTGGGATCGGTTCTTCGATCTTGCCGAGGATGCTCCGTCTTTTGTTTGAGGAGGTAGCAGATGTACGCAAAGCTCACCAACTGGATGAAATGCCTCGCCATCACTGCCGCGACACTCTTCGCCGCATCATCCGCCCACGCGGGCTTCACCACCATCGGCGCTCATCCCGCCGGCGAAGCAGATCAGGAACAGGTTTTCGCGCATCAATTCGGCGGCATCTGGCAACAGCAGGGCGTGAATTTCACCGACGGCTCCATCACCGCCACGCGCATTAACGACTCGCTTTCAGCATCCACCGTTTTGAATCTCAATAAAGGCAAAACCGGTTCGTCCACAGATGACCTCTGGAGCGGCGATAAATTCACTGTCAGCGCCGTCGCCAAATTTTCCGGCTACACGCAATCCATTGGAATCCTCGATTCTACCGGCTCGCACAATCTGCTCGATATCCAGGGCACCGGCTTCAACGTGACCTCCGCCAATATCACCGTCGATATGCACGGCCAGCAGTTTCAATGGCAGCGCGCCGGCGACAGCGGAACGCAATTGTCGCTCGCCGGCAACAATCTCGATCTGCGTGATCACATGCTGACTTATGAAGTTGAGGGCCTGCCCAACACCACCGGGCCGGTCTGGATGCTTTTCTTTGAAGACATGAACCTCGCTTCCGATACGCCGATCCATCGCACGTCGGCGGATTTTAACGATCTGGTCGTGGAGATTCGGCCAGTCGTAACTCCAATTCCCTTACGGCCCGGGGGATGGGCGGGGCTATGGACACTTACCGGCGCCGCACTTGTCCGCGGCCGCCGAGTCCTTTCCAAGGTGTCGATGGCTTAAACAGTGCTTTGATCTCCTTCCTGAAGGCGCGGGTCCAGAGTGGGTTGGCCCGCGTCTTTTTTTGCGCGCATAAGGCTGTTGATTGAATATTATAAAATAATGATAGATTTATAATCAATCTTAATTATCTGTACATAAGAGGCTTATGTGTTCGTGTTCTGGGGGTGTTATCCTTGGAAACAGTGGCCAATAAACTTCTTTATTGACGATACCACCCCTTGGATGGTCCAATATTGTCGTCGATCCGTCGGGGTAGGAGAGAATGCACTTCCGAGGTCGACGCCATGAGTATTTTTCGTCGTCGGTTTGTTATTGCGATGGTTGTTTGCGCACTGGGCTGTTTTAACGGTTCTAAGGCCTACGCCAGTTTTTCGGGCACCGAGGCGCCGCAGCAAAACATCACTCCCCGATTCGAGTTGGTTCATTCAAAT
>DATAPK010000120.1:0-4440 GCA_036265245.1 Tepidisphaeraceae bacterium
CCTCTTTCCCCCTCTCCCTCCGGGAGAGGGTCGGGGTGAGGGGATTTTCGGATTTCAGATTGCCGACCTTGGATTAAAAGCCGGAACGCACAGTGCAATCTCCCAATCCAAAATCCAAAATCCAAAATCCAAAATCAATCCTGATCTTCTCCCAGGTCTTCGTCCCCGACCCCGCCAGCGTCGGCCAGCACATCGCCGATGTCGCCGTCGAACTCGTCCGCCGCGGCTACAACGTCCGCGTCTACACCGCCGACCGCGGCTACGACGATCCCACCGCCCGCTATCCCCGCCGCGATAATTTCCAAGGCGTAGATGTCCGCCGAATGCCCTTCTCCTCCTTCGGCAAAAAATCCATCCTCACCCGCATCCTCGGCACCGCCAGTTTCATGATCCAGGCGCTGCTCCGCGGCCTCTTCATGCCCGATCTAGCCGGCGTCTTCTTTTCAACTTCGCCGCCCCTGATCGGAATCATCGCCACCATCATTCACATCTTCCGCCAGGTCCCCATCGCATACTGGGCAATGGACCTGAACCCCGATCAGTTGATCGCCCTCAATAAAATCACCCCCACCAGCCCCACCGCGCGCCTCCTCGAATCCACCAACCGCATGATCCTCCGCAACTCCAGCTTAATTGTTGCCCTCGATAGATTCATGGCCGATCGCTTGCGCCATCGCGGAACAATAGATGACAAACTGGTCATCATCCCCCCCTGGCCTCACGAACAAGCAATCGATTCCATCCCTCATTCCGAAAACCCCTTCCGCGCCCGCCACAATCTCGCCGGCAAGTTCGTCATTATGTATAGCGGCAACCACAGCCCCTCGAACCCCCTCAAAACCCTTCTCGAAGCCGCCGTCAAGCTCAAGAACGATCCCACGATCAAGTTCCTCTTCGTCGGCGGCGGCATCGGCAAAAAAGAAGTCGAGCAATACATCGCCGACCACCAACTCAACAACGTATTGTCGCTGCCCTACCAACCCCTAAGCGATTTGCGCTATTCCCTCTCCGCCGCCGACATCCACGTCGTCTCCCTCGGCCCGGAAATGGTCGGCATCATCCACCCCTGCAAAGTCTACGGCGCCATGGCCGTCGCCTGCCCCGTCCTTTATTTCGGCCCCAACCCCTCCCACATCTCCGACCTCCTCCAACTCCACGGCTTCGGCGAAACTGTCGAGCACGGCCAGGTCGACGCCGCCGTCGCCATCATCCAAAAACTCAAAGCCACTCGCCCCGAAACCCTCGCCTCAATGGGCCAAACCGCCCGCACCGTCCTCACCAACACTCTCAGCCAGTCCATCCTCTGCACCCAATTCTGCGACGCCCTCGACCAAGTCTTCCGATAATTCGTTAGCCCGGTCGCTCGCGACCGGTTTCTTCAAGTGTCCAATCACCCGACAAATCCAAACTTCCCCGCATCTTTCAGAACCCTCTCCAATAAGTTAAATTGCTCCCCGGAAAATCAAATTCAGGAGTCTTCAAATGCGCTGGATACTGCTCACCCTCACGATCGCCTGCTTCACCTTCGGCTGCGATAAAGAAATCCACGAAGCAAAAACCCCACTGCATTCTTCCGCGATAACGATGGCACAGTAACAGATATTTGTCATCCGCCGCTTGCGGCTTCGCGGATCAAATACCTCTCCTCAGTTAAGAAGCTTCCCGAACCAACGTCACCCCCGGTTTACAACCTGACGACCCCCGCGCTCATCCTTGAGTCTTTCCCCCATTTCGTATAAACCCCTAGCTCATCTGTTGTTGTTGGATGTGGTCTCGGCTACGAGGGTCGTCCGGGTATGCCTGTCCCAACCGACACGTTCTGGAATATGAAACGCCTGAACCTCTGGTTCGCGGCGTCGTCCATCCTCCTCGTCCTCGTCACCGCCTGGACAATTCTTCAAGATTACGGCGCCTGGTGGCGCATCCCGCAAAAAGACAGCCGCATCTGGGATGCCGCCCTCGTCCATGACAAAATCGATCGCCTCGACGACAAGCAACTCGAAGCTCAAAAAGCGAAAATCGGAGACGACCTCAAATCCGCCGAAGCCCAGGTCGCCAAGCATCAGACCGAATTCGATGATCTCACCAAAAAAATCCACCAGATGGACAGCCAGCGCCAAACGATGGAGTTTGAGGTCAACACCCTCAAAGCCAACGTCGGCGTCGATTTCTCCCACCTTCAGGATGCAATCACCAATCAGGATCAATCCGCCATCTCCGAGCTCACCAAAAAACTGGAAGGCCCCAGCAAAGATCTCACCCGCCGCCAGGAAGCCCTCGAAGCCAAAAAGATGGACATCGATCAAGCCAAGGCTCAGCTCAAAACGCTGACCAAAAACCTGGACGACGCCAACAAAGCCCGCAATAAATTACTCTCTGACATCGACGGCCTGAACAAACGCCTCGATCAGCTCGCTCCGCAAAGCATCATCGCCAAGCTCAGCGGCCAAGTCCGCGCCATGCCGCTCATGGGCTTTCTCAATCCCTCCGAGCGCGTGCAGCAGGTCGTGCTTGAAGATGTGCTGACCGACATGAATTTCCAGAAGCGCGTTCCAACGCTGGACCGCTGCATGACCTGCCACGTCAACATCGCCAAGAAAGATTTCACCGAAGAAAACGTCCTTGCCTATCTCGAAGAGCAGACAGGCACCGCCAAGGGCCTGAAGCTTCCTGAAAAATGGTCCGGCGTCAGCACCGACCCCACCGCCACCAACGCCCAACCCGGCGCCGTCGCCCTCACCGAATTCTGGCACGCCTGGGCCAAATCCCTCGCCGCGGACTCTTTCAAGAAAAGCGTCGCCAAACTCAAATCCGTCACCAACACCGTCGGTAAATCCGCCACCATCAAAATCGACGGCAAAACCCTGACCACCTTCGCGTATGACCCCAATCTTGTAGCCGCGGGATCCCATGTACTCATGGGAGGTGACCCTGCGTCGCCTCTTCCACAAAAAAGCGATGCAGGCGTCGCGGCTACAAAACCCAGCACGCAACCAACCATCAATACGTCAACACAAGATTCGCTGCTGGTCACCCTCCTCGACGCCTGGCTCAAATACGACGGCACGGCGCTTTCCACCAAAAGCCCAGACGGAAAAATCACCATCGATCTCGCCGCCAACATCCCCGCCGCCCAGCTCCGCCCCATCCGCAACGCCTCCATGCGTTACGCCGACGAACTCCGCACCGCCCTCAAGCAATCCCTCTCGCCCGAACAATCCAAGCTCCTCCTCAGCCGCTATCGCTACGCCTTGGTCGATCTCGTCAACAAAGCCCGCAAAGCCCAAGGCAGGGAAACGCTCGATCCCTCACCCGTTCTGCTCGCCCACCCGCGCCTCGACCTTTACGTCGATCAAGATAGCAAGCACAGCATCGATGCAGTCGGCTGCACCAGTTGCCACGACGGCTCCGGCCAAGAAACCGATTTCGTCGTCACCGCCCATACCCCGCGCAAAATCTGGGTCGATCAATCCACCGGCGAGCCCGTCCTCGAAAACCAGCTCACCCAATCTGTCGCCGAGCAAAAGCCCTTCAATCTTTCCAGCATGCGCACCAGCGTCTGCCCAAATGATGCAATCGTGCCCGCAAGCGTAAACTCTCTGCAAATCAAACAAACCGCCGAGCAAAAAGACGAACTGAAAAAGCTCGACAAGGCCGGCGACGAGGAAAAGGTCGGCCCGATCCCTTACGTCGACCCCGTCACCGGCAAACCCGGCAAAGCAGTCACCCAATTCCAGCATTGGCAGGAAAAATACGAACCCCTCGCCCCGCGCCCATTCAAGCTCGTCTATGAAGAATGGGATTGGCCCATGCGCACGCCTGAATACATGCAGGTGAATTGCGCCCGCTGCCACAGCGAAATTTACGACATCAAGGATGAAGCTCCCACGCTCTACGAAGGCCGATACCTCTTCGCCAACATGGGCTGCTCCAACTGCCACCAGATGGATAGCATCCCAACCGAGCAAAATCGCAAGGTCGGCACCGATCTTCGCCACATCACCGCCAAGCTTTCCCCCGCCTACATCAACACCTGGATCTGGGCCCCCAAGGCCTTCCGCCCCAGCACCAAGATGCCCCATTTCTTCATGCTCGAAAACAACTCCAGCACCGAAGAAATCCGCCGCACGCGCCAGGAAGCTCGCGCCATCACCGAATATTTAATCCGCACCGCCACGCCCCTGCCCCCAGCGCACACAATTCCCGAAGGCCTCAAAGGCTCCGCCGAAGCCGGCCAGAAAACCTTCGAATCCATCGGCTGCATGGGCTGCCACGCCAACCTCAACGACCCCATCGGCCCCAAACGTCCCGACGGCGGGCTTATTACCCGCGGCGAATCCTGGATCACCACCGATCTCATCAAATCCGGCAAACTCAAATCCGAACTCACCCCCAAAAACAACGGCAAAGAACCCACCGCCGCCGAGCTCTCAACCGAAG
>DATAPK010000121.1:0-7449 GCA_036265245.1 Tepidisphaeraceae bacterium
GAATCCACCGGCCCGCCCACCGCCGGATTCTCAATCAACTTCGAGACTCTCACGACCTGTATCCCCTCAGATCCCCTCAGTGCCACGATCGCTGCCCCGATATTCCCCTCCCGATCCCCGAGATTCGCCCCCAGCGCCACGTATGCCGTCATCGAAACATCATCCATCAACATCATTCTATCGTGACGAATCTCATAACGCTCTGCCAAGCCGCTTGCGGTTTAGCAAATTGGATTGCCAAACCGCAATCAACCGCCGTATTCCTCTTCGATTCCCAAAATTTTCATCCCCACCCTTGCCCCCAGCCGATCAATAGTTACTCTGAACCCCGGCGATTCGGGGTTTTTGTTGAGGGATTCAAGGATGAACCGCACGCCCGTTGTTGTTGCTATTGTGTTATCGCTCTTCGTCTGCGCCCACACTTTTGCCGGTCTCACTGAAGACATTCGCGGCATGATCCAGGATAAAGCCTTCGCCAAAGCCGAAATCGGCGTGGAAGTCCTGCGCCTCGGCGACAAGCCCGGCGATTCTGCCGTCCTCTTCCGCCACAACAGCGATATCCCCTTAATGCCCGCCAGCAACCTGAAGCTGGTCACCACCTCGGCCATCCTCGAAAAGCTCGGCCCTGATTTCAAATTCCGCACTCTCCTCGTTCGCCGCGGCGATGATCTCGCCATCATCGGCGACGGCGACCCCACCTTCGGCGATGCCGAAGCCATGAAACGCGTCGGCTGGGAAATCACCTCCGTCTACAAACAATGGGTCGATTATCTCAAAAAGCAAAACATCAAATCGATCGGCAACGTCTACGTGGACGACAGCATCTTCGATCAGGAGTTCTATCATCCAAGCTGGGACCCGAACCAATATCTCGACTGGTATCGCGCTGAAACCGCCGGGATGAATCTGAATCTCAACCTGCTCGATTTTTACGTGCAAGGTCGCTCGGGTGGGCAGGGCGTTGATTACACCCTTGATCCGCCGACGCATTACGCAACCGTCGTCAATCACGTTGTCAGCGGCAACGACAGCAGCGTCAGCTTTTCGCGCGATCGCAATGCAAATAATCTCACAATGCGCGGCATTGCCGAGCGAAGCGATTCAACCAGCGCCATCGAAGTCCCGATCCACGATCCGCCCCTTTACGCCGCCTGTGTCTTCGCCGAGATGTGCAAATCCAGCGGCATCGAACTCAAAGGCAAGGTCGCTCGCGACCGAACCCTCCGCGCATCGCTCGGTAAGTCGCCCAACATTCAAACCCTCGCCGTCTATGAAACCCCGCTCGAAAACGTGATCTCCCGCGCCAACAAAGACAGCATCAACCTCTACGCCGAGTGCATGTGTAAGCGGCTGGGCGCAGCGGCCAGCGGGCAAAGCGGCTCTTGGGCCAACGGAACCGCCGCCCTCAAGGATTTTCTGTCCAAAAGCGTCGGCGTCAGCGAAACCGAATTTGCCCTGGACGACGGCTGCGGATTATCACGAAAGGATGGGGTCAGCGCCAACGTCTTATGTCGTGTGCTCGAACACGACTGGAACAGCCCCAACCGCGATGCCTTCATCTCTTCGATGGCCATCGGCGGCGTCGACGGCAAGACGCTCAAAAAGCGTTTCACCGACGACCTCAAGGGCCGCGTCTATGCCAAGACCGGTTACATCCGCGGCGTAAGCTGCCTCAGCGGATTTCTCCGGTCGCAGGATAACCAAATGCTTGCTTTTTCTGTCCTAATCAACGACATCTATACTGAAGACGCACACAAACTGCAGGACAAAATTGTCAAAGCGGTAGACCGAAATGCTGCTGTCCGTAGCAGCAGCATCAACCCCTAATAGGACGCTGCAAAACAGCGGAAAGGTTATGAATCACGTTTCTCGGATCGGATGGAAGCTGGCTTGGGCGCCATGTCTCATCATCTTCATGGCGATGGGATGCGTACACGATAACCCCGAAGATAAATTAACCAACATGCCCGCAGGGACGGGCTTTGTCCTTCGCACCTCGCACGGCTCGGCCGGCGATCACAAATACACCGTCTTTCTCCCGCGCGATTACAACGCCTCCAAGAAATATCCCGCGATCGTCTTCCTGCACGGCATCGGCGAATCCGGTTCCGACGGTTGGGGCTGCACCAGCGTAGGCCTCGGGCCCGCAATCGCACAGCGCGACGGCAATTTCCCCTTCGTCGTGATCTTCCCGCAAACCGGCATGGATTGGTGTACCGACGACTCTGAGAAAATCATGCTCGACGCCGTCGCCGACGCCGAGAAGAATTATTCGATCAATACCGACTGCATCACCCTCACCGGCATGTCCAGCGGCGGGAAGGGCACTTGGCACCTCGGCGCCAAGCACCCCGAGATATTCTCTGCCCTGGTTCCAATGGGCGGTTTTGAAGATCCTGATCAAGTGCCGAATCTCACGCGCTACCCAATCTGGGTGCTGCACAATCGCGGCGATTTCATTGTCAGCGTGAGCAATACCGAAGACATGATTTCCAAGCTCCAGGCCGCCGGCGCGCATCCAAATTCAACCATCTATGATGCCAGCGGACATGATTGCTGGGACGCCGCCTATGACGAAGGCGCCCTCTTCCAGTGGATGCAAGCCCAACGTCGTGGCGGAGGCGCCCCCAAGGGCTGATCCCACAGGCGGCGTCACTTCAGTGACGCTGTCTGAAGGGTTGGCACAGGACGCGTTCCCCGAGCGCTCTTCACCGCATAGAGCCTCTTATCCGCGTCCTCCAGCAGACCTTGCGGATTCGGGTCCTGCAGTTCCCCAAGCGTCGAAATACCAATCGACAGTTTGGGCTTCTGCGGGACCCGAATCGTTTTTGTCAGTTCACTCACCAGCGATCTCACCCGCTCTGCAAGTGTTTCTGCGCTGGTCATGTTGCCGCACGGCATGAGGATGACAAACTCATCCCCGCCGCATCGAAACGCCGAGTCTTGATCGCGAATCGTCGAACGAATGATCTGCCCGATATTCCGCAATAGCTCATCCCCCGCCGCATGCCCCAGTGTGTCGTTCAAGCCCTTGAAATGATCCACATCGATCATCAGCAACGCCAGGTCGGATTTCTCTTTGCGGCATTTGTCGATGAATTCCGGCAGGCAGCGATCGAGCATTCGGCGATTGTACAAACCCGTCAACGCATCACGCGTCGCCTGTTGTCGCAGTGAGCCAATCGTCCGCTCCAGCGCATCGGTGCGATTCGCCACCTTATGGTGCATCTCCGCTTCCACTTCCGCAGTGCGCGTCTTCTGCCGGCGAAGCTCATGCAGCAGCGCCCGAATCTGCCCCGCAAACTCCGCAAGCCCGCCGTCAATCTCCGACAGCGATTCAATCGGAAGCTCGCCGCTGCGCACCAGCGGCAACAGGTATGACATCCTCTGCACCGGCCAAACCCAGGTCTGTCTCTGGCGCAGCACCACTAGCACGAACAACGCAACGCACGCGCTGGGGATGCTCAAGCTTAATGTCAGATTCCCCCACAGCACCGTCTTGGTAATCGCCAGCCACGTCACCACCCAAACCGTCGCGGCCGTCATTCCGATAAATGATAGTTTCAGAACCCAACGAAAATGATTAGAGGTGGATTCCTCTGCGGGCGGGGAATGAGCAACGATGTCTTCCGGCTCCATCTTTGGTTTTATCGACTGAATTTACCTTCTGATTTGCTTCACATTTCCGTTAATCCAGCGGCCCGAATTTCCGATACAGACCCTATATCATGGCGCAAGCATCATACGATCTCGTGGTTATCGGCTCCGGTCCCGCCGGGCAAAAAGCGGCCCTCAACGCCGCCAAGCTCGGCAAACGCGTCGCCCTCATCGACCGCAAAGACCTGGTCGGCGGCGTCTGCATCCACACCGGGACGATTCCTTCTAAAGCCATCCGCGAAGCCGTCCTCCATCTCACTGCCTTCAACGAGCGCAGTGTCTATGGCAACAGCTACGCCGTGAAGCACAGCATCACGATGGATGATCTGCTTTACCGCTGCCACCACGTGGTGCGTACCGAAGTCGATGTCATTAACAATCAGATGAACCGCAACGGCGTTGAAATGCTCTTTGGGGACGCCTCCTTCGTCGATCCGCACACCGTGCGCGTCGCCACTACCCGCGAAGAAATGGAAATCCGCGGCCAGCATATTCTCATCGCCGTCGGCACTGAGCCCGCGCGCCCCAAATCCGTTCCCTTCGCGCCCGCCAAAGTGATCGATAGCAATGGCCTGCTCCAGCTTAAAGACCTTCCGCGCAGCCTCATCATCGTTGGCGGCGGCGTCATCGGAACCGAATACGCCAGCATGCTCGCCGCTGCCGGGACCAAAGTTACTCTGGTTGAATCTCGCCCGCGCCTGCTCGATTTTATCGATGAAGAAATCGGCGAATCTCTCCAGTTTCGCCTGCGCGATATGGGCGTGCGCCTGCGTCTCGGAGAATCCGTTGCCAAGATCGAACTGGTTGATGATTGCGTGGAAGCCGAACTCGGCAGCAAAAAGCGCATCCGCGCTGATGCATTGCTTTACACGATTGGCCGCCAGGGCGCGACCGCCTCGTTGAATCTCCCCGCCGCCGGTCTCACCGCCGACGAGCGTGGTCGCATGAAGGTCAACGAATTCCTCCAGACCGCCGTCCCGCACATTTACGCCGCCGGCGACGTCATCGGCTTCCCCGCTCTCGCCGCCACCAGCATGGAGCAAGGCCGCCTCGCTTCCAGCCATATGTTCCATCAGCTCACCGAGCCGGCCAATCAATTGTTTCCCTACGGCATCTACACGATCCCCGAAATCAGCATGGTCGGCGCCACCGAGCAAGGCCTGACACAGCAGGGCGTTCCCTACGAAGTCGGCGTCGCCCGATATCGCGAAATCGCCCGCGGCCAGCTCATCGCCGACACCCACGGCATGCTCAAACTGATTTTCCACCAGGAAAGCCGCCGCCTGCTAGGCGTCCACGCCATCGGCACCGGCGCAACAGAATTGATCCACATCGGCCAGGCCGTCATCGTCGCCGGCATGACCCTCGATTATTTCGTCGAAGCCATCTTCAACTATCCAACGTTGGCCGAGTGCTACAAAGTCGCCGCAATGGATGGAATGAACCGTGTCCGCCCCGCAAACGCAACTGTCGTGGAAATGCCCCAAACCTGCGAACCCAAACCCCCGCTTGCGGCTTAGCGCTGTACGTCTGACGGCTGAAACGGATATGCTTTTACTCAGTCCTCTTCTTTCACACTTCCCTCTTCCTCCCCAATCGTCTCAATCGCCTCATCCACTTCCTCCGCCTCCATCACCCCCAACTCTTCCAGCGCCAGCAACGCTGCCTTCTGCTCCGCCATCTTTTTGTTCGGCCCCCACGCGCTGGTAAACCGCCGCCCACCCACGCAAACGCACACCTCAAAGCACTTGCTGTGATCCGGCCCTTTCTCATCCAGCAATTCATAAATCGGCGTCGCCCGCAACAATTGCTGCGCATGTTGCTGCAACACCGCTTTGTAATTCTGCTGGTGCATGTTCGACGAAATTTCATCGATCTTCGGATTCATCGTGCGCAGGATATATTCCTTCGCCACCTCAAACCCGCCGTCCAGATAAATCGCCGCCACGATCGATTCATACACCGCCGCCGCCAGCGAACTCGGCATCTGCTCGCGCGAACTGATCCCTTTCCCAATAATCAGTAAATCAACCAATCCCGTTTCCTTGGAAACCTCCGCGCATGTCCGCCGCGAAACCACCGCCGATTTGATCTTGGTCAGATCCCCCTCCAGCAGATTCGTGAACTTCAGAAACAGCGCCTCGCAGATCACCAAGTCCAGCACCGCATCCCCAAGAAACTCCATGCGCTCGTTGCTCTTCAATCGATTGTCTGCAATCGACGCATGCGTGAGCGATTCCTGGAGCAGGTCACGACTTTTGAACGTATAGCCGAGCACTTTCTCGGCACGCTGGTGTAATTCCGTCATCACGCGAAAGTCCGTCTGTAAAAAAACTCAAGACTTGCAGCCGTGGATAGCGTGGAATGATGCAGAGGAAGGGGAATACGAGTTTGGACGTTCACGGCGTTCAGATCGGCGAAACTTGGGCTCCCGGCCATCGCAACTTCCGCCCATATCCCGGCAGACATCGGCGTTTCACCACCAAACATACCCCAACCCCCTCAAAAACGCCACGATTATCTGTCCAAAATTGACGTCCCCACTCCCTGCGCCTACAAACATACCTCGTTTCCCCGTTTAGCGACCCCGCTTGCGGGGTGTGTCCAGACACGCAACTACACCAACAATGTCCCACCCAAGGAAAAAAGTCGTCTGCGCCATGTCCGGCGGCGTAGACAGCTCCGTCGCCGCCGCACTCCTCCAACAACAAGGCTACGAAGTCCTAGGCGTCTTCATGCGCCTAGGAAGCCCTGATGGCGTCGACCCCGAAATCGGCGAGCCCGCTTCAGCGGGCGGGTCCTGCGAAACCGGAAAATCCAAACAAGGCTGCTGCTCCGTCCTGGACGCCGTAGACGCTTCAAGAGTTGCCGGTGTCCTCGGAATCCCCCTCTACGTCCTCAACTTCCAGGACGACTTCTCAAAAGTCATCGACTACTTCGTCTCCGAATACAACAAAGGCCGAACCCCCAACCCCTGCGTCCGCTGCAACGACTGGCTCAAGTTCGGCAAACTTGCCAAATACGCCCAAGCCGTCGGCGCCGACTACGTCGCCTCCGGCCACTACGCCCGCATCGGCACCGATCCCCAAACCGGCACCCGCGCCCTCTGCCGCGGCCTCGATCTCTCCAAAGACCAAAGCTACGTTCTCTTCGGCATGTCCCAGGAAACCCTCGCCCACACTTTGCTCCCCATCGGCGAATTCCAAAAATCCCGCGTGAGAGAAATCGCGCAAGAACTGAACCTCCCGGTCTACAACAAACCCGATTCCCAGGAAATCTGCTTCGTCCCCAACCAGGACTACGCCGCGTTAGTCCAACGCCGCACCCCCGAAGCCTTCAAAGAAGGCGAACTAGTAGACACAACCGGAAAAACGCTCGGCCACCATCCCGGCCACCAACATTTCACCATCGGCCAACGCAAACGCGTCGGCGTCGCCCTCGGCCATCCCGTCTATGTCGTAGACATCAACCCCCAAACCAACCGTGTCACCATTGGCGAAAAAGAATCCCTCCTCAAACAATCGCTCGTCGCTCACCAAATCAACCTGCTGACGTCGCGTTGGGGATTTTCTCCCTCTCCCTGTACCCAGGGAGAGGGTTCTTCCTCACCCACGCCAGTCCGCTGCCAAGCCAAAATCCGCTACAACCACCAACCCCAACCCGCCACCGCCATACTGACTGGATCAGACGAACTCACCGTCACTTTCGACACCCCCCAACCCGCCATCACCCCCGGCCAAGCCGTTGTGTTATATGACAACGACATCCTCCTAGCCGGCGGCTGGATCGACT
>DATAPK010000122.1:0-11890 GCA_036265245.1 Tepidisphaeraceae bacterium
CGGTGCTGATATCGGAACGGATATTCAAATCGCCTTGCGACACCTTCTCGGCCGTTTCCTGCAGCACACGCACGGGCTGAAGGATCAAACGCGTGGTAATCAGATAAAAAATGACAATGGCCAGCGTTCCCGCCACCAGCCCCGCGGTAAGGATGAAAATGTGGTTCAGAAGAATCTGGCTGGATTCGATCTGAGAGGGGATTTCAACACTGGCAACGCCAAGCAACGGCAGATGCTTCGCACTCGGCCAAGTCGTCGGAGCGCGGGTGGGGAAAATCGGCAATACAGAAGTGGCTTCACTCACGCTGCTGATGTGGCACACCGCGCATTCCTGGGTCGCCCGTAGAGGCCGGGCATAGCGGTATCCCCAGGCCCCATCCTTGATGAAAAAATCCTGCGAATAAAACGTCTTCTCGCGGTCGGTCACAAGATGCCCGTAGGCGCTGCGCTCAAATCGGCTGACTGCCGGGGCAGATTGTAAAACTTGTGCAGCACTGACGATACGTGGCGGAGCGAAGGGATAGCCATCCTGCACCACCGGCAACGATTGTCTTTGGCTGGGCAACGTCGTCAGCGCGGCGGCCCGCCGCGCGGTTTGTTGTTCCACGTGCTCGGCGATCAAGTTTGTCGCAACCGCCCCAGCCGCTTTTTCGTTTAATTGTGACGTCAATTGCTGCATGCGACGCCATGGCACATACAACGCGGCTGCAATAATCAGCACCACCGCCGCCCCAAAAAGCAGTTGGCATTTAACAGCCAGCGAGATTTTCAAGCGGCGACGCCTTTTCCGCATCGGCTGGCATTCTAGCAACTGCCCGCCCGGGGCGGTAAAGCCCCTTGTTCATACCCGATTGGAATCTCAGGAACCCCCCGATGGCTCTAACTCAGAAAAATTGTCTATTCTCGACACCTCGACGCGTATGATATGACAGTTTGTCAGCCGGAAGCGTTGAAAAAAAGACGAAGGAGCAATTATGTCGAACGCTGGCCGTGTTTTAGTGGTCGAAGACAACGAAATCGAGCGACGGGCTCTGCTGCATATTCTCAAGGGCGATGGCTTGCAGGTCTACGGCGCTGAAAACGCCGACAAAGCCCTTGGATATGCAGATGAGAACATCGACGTCGTGTTAAGCGATCTGCACATGGGAGATGTGAGCGGCATCGACCTGCTGCAGCTCTGGAAAAAACAGCATCCCGAAACACAATTCATTCTCGTGACCGGCGAACGCGCGCCAGCCAACATCGTCGAAGCGATGAAGAGCGGGGCGTATGACTACGTGACCAAGCCTCTGAATCTGGAAGAATTAAAGCTGCTGATTCGCCGGGCGATCGAGTCGAAGGAAAAAGATCGCGAGCTGGACAATCTCCGTCGCCGGCTGGATCAGAAGTTCGGCCTGGGTCAGATCGTCGGCCAATCACAGCAGATGAAAGATGTTTTTGCGCGCATCCAGCGCGCCGCTCCAGTTGATTCAACGGTTCTCATTCTCGGCGAAAGCGGCACCGGCAAAGAACTGGTTGCACAGGCCCTGCATCACAACAGCCTGCGAACGAAAGGCCCTTTCGTGGCGGTGAACTGCGCCGCCGTGCCCGCAACGCTGGTGGAGAGTGAACTCTTCGGCCACGTACGCGGCGCCTTCACGGGCGCAACCGATCGCCGCATGGGCCGATTCGAGCAAGCCGACGGCGGCACCTTATTCATCGATGAAATCGGCGATTTTGAGTTGGGCTTGCAAGCTAAATTATTGCGTGTTTTAGAAACGCTGACAGTCACTCCGGTGGGCGGCCATGAGGATCGAAAGGTGGATGTGCGGGTGCTCGCCGCCACCAGTCGTGATATGCGCAAGATGGTCGAGACCGGTGCGTTCCGCGAGGATTTATTCTATCGCCTGAACGTTGTGCAGATCAATTTGCCGCCGCTGCGCGATAGGCCAGATGACATTCCGCTTCTGGTCGATCATTTCCTCAAAGAGATTACGACGTCTAAGCATGCCGCCCCCAAGCGAGTCTCCCCGGAAGTGATGCGCCGATTCCAAACCTATCGCTGGCCTGGCAACGTGCGCGAACTGCACAACTCCCTGGAAAGCATGATGGTGCTCGGCGAAGGCGACATACTCAGCGAGCGAGATCTTCCCCCCAGCATCGCCGACAGCTCCCAAGCCATGCGCAATCCAAAAGAGATTCCGATCGGCATGACAATGGAAGAACTCGAGCGGCTGGCGATCACCAAGGCCCTCGATCAATACAAGGGCAACCGCACCCATGCCGCAAATCGCTTGGGAATCTCCGTCCGCACGCTTCAGCGCAAGCTTCGCCAATACGAAGTCGAGCAGGGCGTGAAAAGCCAGATTGCCACAGATATTCTTTCACAGGCATGACAAATTGTCGTCACTTAAGCCAGCCTGTCATTCTGACGTGGCTGGCTTTTTTATGCGCTGAAAAGCCAAATCCCCAAAATCCCCCGCCTTTTATATGACTTCCCCCCTACTTCCCCTCTTTGGCACCATGGTTGCTCCACCTCATTTCGTGTGACGCCTTGAAAAAAAGCATAAGCCGGAAAAGAAGGAGATCATAATGTCGATCAGCATGGAGAAATTCGCTTCATCCGGAGAGTTTGAAACCTATCACCCCTCGTTGGCCCAACCCCAGCGAACAGCGATGTTTACGCTTCAATGCCGGTCTTGCGGGTTTGAGCCGGAAGATGTGGTAACCCCCCCGCGTGTCTGCCCGAAATGTCACGCGCGATCTTGGGAACGCTTCACACGCCCCGGCAGCATTTTAGAAAACGCCTGCCGCGATTAGCTAACGCATTCAGAACTAAGAGGCAGCGACGGTGTGAGTACTTGATTCGCCCGTCGCTGCTTTGTTTTGGAGAGATCGCATTAACAAGCCGAACACCTCCGTCGCGTCAAACGAATCCTTATCCAGCAAATCCTTCTCGCCAATAATCACCGGCCCTTGCTCGCGCGACACCGGCGGCAAGCCATGCGAACCTTTCACCCGCGAAGCATCCAGGCCGATCACATCCATCAGGCTTCGCATCCCCATCTTTCGTTTTAGTAGCGTCCAGCCGATCTTGAGCTTGGGAAATCTGATCTTGGGATCGATAAAAAGCTCGACCGGGTCATAGCCCGGCTTACGATGGATATCGACCGTGCGGGCGAAGTCGGGGGCGCGCGAATCGTCGTTCCAATAGTAATAGGTGAACCATGAGTCCGGCTCGGCCAGCACGATCAACTCGCCGCTGCGCGGATGATCGAGATGAATCTCCGCTTTGCTGGTGGCATCGTAAACTTTCGCCACGCCGGGTAATCGCTCGATCTCCGAACGCGCTTCATTCAGCTTAGCCGGATTATTCACATAGATATGCGCGATCTGATGATCCGCCACCGCAAAAGCAGCGCTGGCGGCGGGGTCGAGCAATTCTCGGCCGAGTTCCTGTCTCACCTTCAACAATCCCGCCTCGCGCAGCACGCGATTCAGATGAACCGGCTTGGAGACGGGCGTGATGCCATATTCGGAAACGACGATGATTTTTGCATCGCCGCGACTGAAATAGTCCCAGAGCTGGCCGAAAACGCCGTCGGCGTCACGCAGATCGCGGGAGAATTTGGCGGGATCGCCCGGCCCGAGCCGTTGCAGGCAGTAATCCAGGTGCGGCACATAGACCAACGTTAGTGTCGGGTTGAATTTCCGGTCGATCTGAATCGCCGCCTCCGCGATCCAGCGTGAAGAATCGATCGTCGTGGCCGGCCCCCAGAATTTGAAAAGCGGAAACTGTCCCATCATCTTCTGGAGCATGTCGCGCAGCTCCGGCGGATTGGTGTAACAGTCCGGAATTTTGCGGCCGTCCGCGGGATACATCGGCCTGGGCGTAACCGAAAAATCCGCCGACGAATCCATGTTGTACCACCAGCAGACATTGGCGCAGGTGAAACTCGGATCGATCTGCTTGGCCGCCTCCCAAATCTTGGGCCGCTCGACCAGTTTGTTGGATTGCCGCCAGAATTTGACTTCGCCTTCATCGCGAAAATACCAGCCGTTGCCGACGATGCCGTGCTCGCTCGGCTGGGCGCCGGTGAGATAGGTCGATTGCACCGTACAAGTGACGGCCGGCAGTGATGGCGTGATGCTGGCGATCTTTCGCTTTTTGATGAACGTGCTGAGGCGAGGCGTAAACTCGCCGATCAGGGCGGGCGTTAATCCAACGATGTTGATGACAACAGTTTTCTGCATTTTGGATTGCGGATTGTGGATTTTGGATTGAGGAAGAGCAAGAGGATAGCATCGTCACCTGAAAAGACAGGTGTAAATCCTGCTGTAGCGATTTCAGATTGAACACGGTAGGAAGAGACCGCGAAATCGCGATGGCGCGAAGAATGTCACGAAGGAAATAGAGACAAAATGAGTTCTTCGCGATTCCCTTTGCGCCATCGCGATTTCGCGGTCTCTTCCTACGGCACAAACGAGTATCAGATTTTCCGGATATGGAAATTTCAATCGTCAAACTTCCCAAGGACCTGCGCCCGGAACATTTGAACGATCGCGTGGTGGTGGTGTTCGATGTGCTGCGAGCGACCACGACCATGGCCACCGCGATTGCATCCAGGGCGAAGGAAGTGCGGGTGTTTGGATCATTGGATGCGGCCAAAAACGCTGCGTCAGAATTTTCGGGCGAAAAGATTCTTGCGGGGGAGAAGGAGTGCCTGCCGCCGGCCGGGTTTGATTTGGGCAATAGTCCCTGCGATTGTGCCGCCGAGCGCGTTTCGGGCAAGACCATCTTTCTCAGCACAACCAATGGCACGAAGGCGATCGTTGCCGCCAAGGGGGCCGCTCGCATTTTTGCCGCAGGTCTGGTGAACGCGCGGGCAACAGGATTGGCTGTTCGCAAACTTGGAATGGATGTAACGTTGCTCTGCTCCGGCACAGAAGGGGAGTTTTCTCCGGAGGACAATCTCGGCGCCGAAATGGTTCGCCACGCGATTGAAGATTCCAAAGAGCCTCTTCTTTCTCATGATGAGACGATGAAGTTTCTGCATAAAACGCAGGGCGGGCAAAACATCGTTCGTGCGGGACTGAAGCGGGATATCGAATTCGCAGCGAGGATGGATCAATTTGACGTGGTTGTCGAAGTCACCGGCGATCCGCCAATCGCTCGCAGGATGCAGTAATTGCACCTCGGCCGCTTGCGGCTTCGCGGATCGAGTAATGTTCAGAGTCGAGAGGGCATTAATTCGCTAAGCCGCAAGCGGCAGAAAATGCCCTATGATGTATCGCGTGACCGATCGCTCATCTCACCGCCCTCGCGTTGTGATTACGGGTATTGGCGTCGTCAGTCCGAATGGAATTGGTGTCGAAGCGTTCGACGCCGGCTGCCGCGCGGGGCGTAGCGGGGTTTCGCTTCTGCGCGATATTGATCAGACGAAAATCAAATCCACCGTTGCTGCGCAGGTGTTGGATTTCGATCCGCTGAGCATGCTGGATGTCGCCGAGCTTCGGCGGGTGCCGAAAATGATTCCGATGGCGCTGGCCGCATCGCACGAAGCGCTCGCGATGGCACGCTTGGAGATCGATTCGGAGAATATCGAGCAGCAACGTCAAATCGGCGTCTCCCTCGGCACGGGCGGCGGGGGGCTGGCGTTTATCGAAGACCAATATCGCGCCCTCTTCACCAACGGCAAGCCTTCGCTGTTCTCCATCACTGCCGGTACGCACGGAAATCTTTCCAGCGAGCTTTCGATCCACTTGCATCTTCGCGGGCCATCGCACGTTCTTTCGACGGGCTGCACCAGCAGCACCGACGCGATCGCCTACGCATCCATGCTCATCCGAAATGGCGTGGTTCCGATGATGCTTGCGGGCGGGGCGGATACGACTATTTCTGCGGGGATTCTTGGCGCGTTTGAAAAGATGCGAGTGATTTCGACGCGGCAGTGGGATGATCCGAAAAAAGCATCGCGGCCGTTTTCTGCGGATCGGGATGGATTTATTCTGGGCGAAGGCGCGTGGATGTTTGTGCTGGAGGAGCGAGAAGCAGCGCTAGGCCGCGGAGCGGCGATTCTGGCGGAGATCATCGGGTATGGATCGACTTGCGATGCCTATCACCGCGTGCAGATTGCCCCCGATGTGGCCGAGCCGGTTCGCGCGATGGAACTCGCCATTGCCGATGCGAATATCGCCAAGGATGAGATCGGCTACATCAACGTCCACGGCACCGGCACCGAGCTGAACGACCGCATGGAAACCCTCGCGGTGAAAAAATGCTTCGGTGCTTCTGCGAAAAACATCCCGATGAGTTCGACCAAATCGATGATCGGCCATCCGCAGGGCGCGTGCGGGGCGGCGGGGATTGCGGCGACAGTTCTGATGATGCGGCAGAAAGTGTTGCATCCGACGATCAACCTCGATGTGCCTGATCCGAATTGCGATCTGGACTATGTGCCGAATGAATCGCGGAAGAAAGAGGTGGATGTGGCGCTCTGTAATTGCATTGCGTTTGGGAGCAAGAACAGCGCAATGGTGCTGAGGAAATCTGAATGACCAAACCAGAATGACCAATGAATGACCAATTCCCAAATCCCAATTGGTCATTGGTCATTTCGTTCGCTCGCGAACTCCTTCCCCGTCCGCAATCAGCGCCACCTTCGCGATACCGATAAACAATCCTGTTTCGACGATTCCCGCCCGGTGCATCAGGGTGCTTTCCAGGGCAACGGGATCGGGAATGGAAGGGAAACGGCAGTCAAAGATGTAATTGCCGTTGTCGGTGATAAACGGCGTGCCGTCGGCGTTGGGCCTGATTGTTGGTTCACAACCCAGTGAGCGGAAAAACGCGGGCTGGGTTTCATGGCCGAAGATCGTTACCTCGATGGGCAACGCGCTTTTGGTTCCAAGAACAGGCACTTCTTTGCCGGCGTCGGCGATGATGACGAGCTTGTCTGAATTCTGCGCGACGACCTTTTCCCGCAGCAGCGCGCCGCCCAGGCCCTTGATGAGATTCAGATCCGGCCCGACTTCATCGGCCCCGTCCACGGTGATACTGGCTCGTGGGTTCTGGGCGAATCCCACGACCGGAATGCCCAATTCTCGTGCCCGTGCGTCGGATTTTTGGGAGGTGGGAATGCCACGAATCCCTTTGAGCTTGCCTGATTTGATTGCCTCGGCCAGCGCGACCAGAAAACAATCCGCCGTCGAGCCGGTTCCCAGGCCGATGAGCATGTCGCTATGGATAAACCGGAGGGCCGCTTGCCCGGCAAGTTGTTTGGCGGTCATGGTGGGAAGCATAGTATCGCGTGACGTGATTGCCAATTGGGGATGATGTGATCTGAAACACCGTATGGAAAACCCCAATGAACAAACCAGAATGACCAATGAATGACCAAATCCAAATGACCAATGCAGTCCATCCTTCGTCTTTGGATCTTGGTCATTGGACATTCATTGGTCATTCGGATTTGGGCGTTGGTCATTTACACCATTGGCATTTGCCAATCTCCTCCGCAATAATTCCGCCGCCATGACCTCACAGCAGATTCGCCAGCAGTACATTGATTTCTTCGTGCAGAAGCACGGCCACACGTTCGTGCCCAGCTCGCCGGTGGTTCCACTGGATGATCCCACGCTTTTATTCACCAACGCGGGGATGAATCAGTTCAAGCCGATTTTTCTGGGGCAGGAGAAACGAAACTACACCCGCGCGGTGAACACGCAGAAATGCATCCGGGCGGGCGGGAAGCATAACGATCTGGATGATGTCGGCCGATCGCGCCGACACGGCACATTCTTTGAAATGCTCGGCAACTGGAGCTTTGGCGATTATTTCAAACGCGGCGCGATCGAAATGGCGTGGGAACTGATGACCAAAGTCTGGAAGATGGACGTCACCCGGCTGCACGTCACCTGCTATGAAGGGGATGAAAAGAACGGCGTGCCGCGCGACACCGAAGCCGCGAATCTGTGGAAGGAAATCGCGAATCTTCCCGACGATCACATTCATTATTTCGGGAAAGATAATTTCTGGGAGATGGGCGAGACCGGGCCGTGTGGGCCTTGCACCGAAATTTACATCGACCGCACGCCCGACAAAACCGGCGGCAAGGATGTTAACGGCGAAGACCCGCGCGTCATGGAATTCTGGAATCTGGTTTTCATCCAATACAACCGGGCCGCCGATCGCTCGCTCACGCCGCTGCCGGCGCAGCATGTGGATACGGGCATGGGGTTTGAGCGCATCTGCTCGATCATTCAGAACAAGGATGACATGTACGGGATCGATCTGTTCGATCCGTTCTTTGCGGCGCTCACCGATTTGACCGGATTTAAATATACGGGGCAGTTTCCGAAGACGAACGCACCTGACCCGGCCGCTGAAGCGGCCTCGCCGGAATTGCGGCATGATATTGCGTTTCGCGTGATCGCGGATCATCTGCGGACGCTGACGTTCGCGCTGACCGACGGGGCCGTGCCGAGCAATGAGGGGCGGGGATATGTCCTGCGGCGAATTCTCCGCCGGGCGGTGAGATTCGGAAGACAGCAACTCGATCTCCGCGAGCCGTTCATGCACAAGCTCGTGCCGGTGGTGGTGGAGTCGATGGGCGGGGCATTTCCGGAGTTGAAGAAGAATCCGCAGAGAGTCGTCGATTTGATCAAAGATGAGGAAGTGAGTTTTGGAAAGACGCTGGATCGGGGAATTACTTTGTTTGAGGAAGCCGCGCAAGTCGCAAAAATTCATGCCACTGACGGATGGACTAACTCTGTGCCGAAATCAGCACCGATCATTCCAGCGGATGTTGCTTTCAGATTGCATGACACGTTTGGATTCCCGGTCGATTTGACCTTAGTAATGGCGCAGGAACGCGGGATGTCCGTCGATATCGCCGGCTACGAAAAGCTGATGGAAGAAGCTCGCGAGCTTGCTCGGAATGCGGGGAAAACCGGCGATTCCGCGATCCACGAGCTTCCGCCGGCGGCGCTGGCGGAATTGGCGAAGAACGGTGCGAAACCCACCGACGATTCGGCCAAGTTCATTCTGCGAAAATTGAAGCCCTCAAAGGTGGAAGAGCTTCGCGATGCCCGGGTGCTGGCGATTTGGAACGGCAGTAATTTTGATCCTTCGGTGGGCACTTCTGAAGATCAGGAGGTTGCGATCATCCTTGATCGCACGAATTTCTATTCTGAGATGGGCGGGCAGGTTGGAGACAGCGGCTGGATCGCCACGCCTCAGTCGAAATTTGATGTCGAAACGACCCGGGCGATTGGTGGATATGTTCTGCACATCGGCAGGGTGGAGGCCGGCACGATTCGCGTCGGCGATCCTGCAACGCTGAATATTTCGCCGAAGCGCGTTGCCACCATGCAAAATCATACTGCCACGCACCTCGCCAACTGGGCGCTGCGAGAAGCATTGGGTGAAGGCGTCCAACAAAAAGGTTCGCTCGTCGATCCCGAAAAATTGAGATTCGACTTCTCCCACGGCAAATCGATGAGTGATGAAGAACTCGCCAAGGTCGAATCCCTCGTTGCCGACTGCATCACCAAAAATCTTCCCGTTTACGCGCAGGAAGCGCCGCAGGAGCAAGCTCTGAAGATCAACGGCCTGCGCGCCGTCTTCGGCGAGAAATATCCGCCAATGGTTCGGGTCGTCAGCATTGGCGCATCAGTGGACGATCTCCTAAAAAATCCCTCCAAGGAAGATTGGCGAAAATACTCCATCGAATTCTGTGGCGGAACGCACCTGCCCAATTCTTCCGAAATCCAAAACTTCGTCGTTACGGCCGACGAATCCGTCAGCAAAGGCGTGCGGAGAATCGTCGCCCTCACCGGCGAGGCCGCTTCAGCGGCAGGGTCCAAATCCCGCGACCTGGAAAAATCCCTGACCAGCGCCCAATCGCTCCCCGAATCCGAGTTGCCCCAAACCATCAACGCCATCCAAAAGCAACTCGCGACGGATACGCTCCCGCTGCGCGCCAAACGCCACGTACAAACCGCGATCGCCGAGCTTCAATCCAAGCACAAAGCCTGGGAGAAATCCCAAAAATCGGCAGGCTCATCGATCGACATCGCCTCAATCGCTTCGGGTTTGCTCAGCCAGGGGAACGTCATCGTCGCCCCGGTTGAGGGTGCATCCGACGATCAATTGAGAGGTTTGATCGATTCAATCAAGAAGCGTTCCCCCAGCTTTGCGGCGTTATTGGGTGCAACCGATGGCCAAAAAGTGAGCTTCGTCGCCGCGGTGAGTGATGATTTGATTGCCAAGGGGCTGAAAGCGGGCGACTGGGTTCGTGAGGCGGCAAAGGTAGCCGGCGGTGGGGGAGGTGGCAGACCTCAGATGGCGCAAGCGGGGGGGAAGGATCCGTCAAAACTGGCGGAGGCGCTTAGGGTTGCGAAGGATTTTGCGGAGAAGATGCTGAAATGAGGGAAAGGGGGTGCTAAACCGCAAGCGCCGAAGCCGCCGCCATGACATGCGAGGCATCGCTTGGCGGTTTAGCATCGAAATGTCCCAAATCTTCGGGGTTTGGGGATTTAAGTCAGCTTGACATCCCCCCCGCTTCGCCCTAACGTACCTCCCCCAATAGGGCGGCGGGATATCCCCGCCGCTGCTTTTCGTTTTGGCTGGAATTCCAGCGGAGTTTGTCCATGCTTCCGGTACAGAGAATCAGCAAGTCGCGCAAGCGCAAGCGTCGTTCCCATCAGGCCCTCAAGCCGATCCATTACGTCCGTTGCCCCCAATGCGGCAATGCCAAGCTGCCGCACTGCGCGTGCGACAATTGCGGGTATGTCAATCCGAAGCTCGCCCTGCAGGTCGAGTCTGAAGAGCAATGACGTTGCGGATGCAAAGGAAGGAGTCTTGTGCGAGCGGCCGTTGACGTCATGGGAGGCGATCGCGCCCCGGAAGAGATCCTCAAGGGGTGCTTCGAGGCCGCGCCCCTGTTGAATGGCGACGACCTCATCCTTTTGTGCGGCGACGAAAAGATCATCGCTCAAGGCTTGGAAGATTCAAAACTCCCCTCCGACAAACGAAAACACTATCAACCCGTCCCGACCAGCCAGGTCATCGAGATGGACGAATCGCCGGTGGATGCGGTTCGCACGAAAAAAGACAGCTCAATTTCGGTGATGAGCAAGCTCGTGAAAGAAGGCCAAGCCGAAGTCGCCATCAGCGCCGGCAACACAGGGGCATGCGTCGCCGCGGCGCAGCTCTATATGCGAACGCTGCCCGGCGTGGTGCGGCCGGGGATTTCAGTCATCCTGCCCACGTTTCACGGCCCCGTCACCATCTGCGATGTGGGCGCGAATATTTCTCCGCAGCCCAAGCACCTTCAGCAATATGCGATCATGGCCGCGGCATACGCGCATGATGTTTGTGGCATTGATAATCCGCGCGTGGGCCTGCTGAGCATCGGCGAGGAAGACACCAAGGGCACGGGCATCGTGAAAGAAGCCCGCAAGCTCATGCGCGATGAGCCGCAGATCAATTTTATCGGCAACGTCGAAGGCCGCGATATCTTCAAGGGCGTTGTCGATGTCGTCATCTGCGACGGCTTTGTCGGCAATATCATTTTGAAATTCACCGAAGGCATCGCCGAGGGAATGTTCCAGACGATCCTCGCTGAACTTCAAGCGATCGCGCCGGAAATGCTCGAGCAGTTCAAGCCGGTGATGAAAAAGATTTATTCCAACCACGACTGGCAGGAATACGGCGGCGCGCCGCTGCTGGGCGTGGGCGGCTATTGCATCATCTGCCACGGCAAGAGCGAAGCCCGGGCGATCAAGAATGCGATCCGCGTGGGCAAGCAACTCGTCACCAGCGGCGTGAACCAGAAAATCGTCGATTTCATCGAGAAAAGCATCCAGTAAGGCGATTTTGGATTTTGGATTGGGGATTTTGGATTGA
>DATAPK010000123.1:0-4132 GCA_036265245.1 Tepidisphaeraceae bacterium
AATTTCAATGGCTCTTTCCGCAATCAAGACCAATAACGCGACAATTCTTTTATCCGGTTCCAGTTCCAACTTCGCCGCCGTGAATAGTCTAGTGACAAATCTTGGAACGCTTGAACTGCTTTCAGGACGATTATTCACGAGCGTGGGCAATTTGAGCAATTCGGGATCGATTGTCGTGGGGGCAAATAGTGGCTTGAAGGTGAATGGATCACTTAACAATACAGGAACGATTGACGTGGGCGGATGCGGGGTGGTGGGATATACGGGGACGTCGCCACTTCCGGCTATCTCGTCACAGATTCTCAGTGGCTACGCGAATGGATCGTGGAATGGAATTGGGATCGACAGCACGCCGGCCGGGAGTGTGGCTGCGGATATGAACAACTCGCACAAAACTGGAGTCGGATTTGGCGAGGCGAGCACACTGGGGATTGTTGGCGCGGGGACATTCGCCGGGCTGGCTGTAACAGATTCCACCGTCGTCATTAGATACACCTATCTTGGAGATTCGAATCTGGACCAGACGGTGAACTTGCTGGATTTGAATGCGGTGGCGACGAATTTTGGGCAGAACGGGAAGGTTTGGACAGATGGCGATTCGAATTACGACGGCACGGTGAATATTCAGGACTTTAATAATCTGGCGGAGAATTTTGGGAGCTCGATGCCGGCGTCGGGGGCTGCCCCAGAACTCGGGGCACTGATGCCGGAGCCGGGGGTAGTGGGGGTTGCTTCGGTGAGTCTGATTCTTTCGCGATGGCGCAGGCGGCGGGGATGAGGATCGGTCATACGGAGAAAGAAAGCGGACGTCACTCAATATGTTGAATGACGTCCGCTTTTTTTGGAAGCAAAGTTGCGCTGAATCTGGCGACGATTCAATTTGAGACTTCCGCGCGGGAGGAGCGCTGCGATCAAATCGAAGAGGTTGCCAGCGATTGGGGCTGCGGAGATTTTGCGTTGCGCGGGGCGAGGGCTTTGACGTCTTCGGTGGTTAGGGGATTGCCGGCGATGCCCCAGTCGCCGCTGCGGATTTCTTCGACGACGACCAGCGTGTAGGGGCGCATGTGTTCGCCTTCGATGGAGACCATCGTGTCGGTGAGCTTGCGGATCATCGCCTGCTTTTGGGTTGGGGTGAAAACACCTTCGATGAGTTTTACAGAGATTAACGGCATGGGGTCTCTCCTGTTGTTATGGAGCCTTGGGTTTCGATTCCCGGCGGCCATGCGTGACGTCACGCGTGACTCTCGCCGGACAGGAGGACTTTAGTCGGCGTTGGAGCGCGGCACAGTGCACTTGTGGTACACCCCGGGGCGTTTGTGGTTAGACTGATCGCAGCGAGATTTTATGGCGATGGCTCGGAACAAGTCGGTTGCGGAGATTTTCGGGTTGCCCGATCCGCCGAAGACGGGACGGGAGCGGCTGCTGGCGACGGCGGTGGATCTGTTTTATCGGCGCGGGTTTGGAGCGGTGGGAATCGATCAGGTGATCGGGGCGGCGGGCGTGACGAAGACCACTTTCTATAAACATTTTGAAGGCAAGGATGATCTGATGGTGGCGGCGGTGCAGCGGCGCGACGAGTGGGAATCGCAGGCGTGGGGCCGGGCGGTGCATAAGCTGGCGGGCGACGATCCGGCGAGGCAGTTGCTGGCGATCGTCGACGTGCTGGATCTGTGGTTCAACGATCCGGATTTCCACGGCTGCATGTTCACGAATACGGCGATTGAGTTTCCGAATCCGCACGATCCGGTGCATCAGGCGGCGGCGGCGTTCAAGAAACGAACGCGAGAGAGCTGGCGAAGCCTGGCGAGAGCCGCGGGAGCGGATGCGGCCGGAGCGGAGACATTTGTGGATTGCTTCGCGGCGCTGATCGAGGGAGCGCTGGTGCTTCGGCAGACGCAGGGCCGGAATGATGCGGCGCGGGCGGTGCGGCCGGCGGTGGAGCAGTTGATGAATGTTTATCTGCCGGGGGCTTTGGCGGGGACGGGGCGAGAGAAGCGGAAGGCGTGAGATTGAACGGCATTATGATCGACTCTGCTTGCCAATGATTTTCGGGCAATTCTGTTGAAATCTCGATATAATCGTAAGCATGACCACCGAGACAGCACATCGCGAATTCGTTCCTGGGACAACCGGGTGGTCGGTCGAGGATCTGGACGATCCGGAAATCGAGCGGCTGTGGTGCCAAGGGCGATATGAAATTGTGGAGGGGGTACTGACACAAATGGCTCCTGCATTATTCGATGGAAGCGCAGCGTTGCAGGCATTGCTTTTTTTGACGCGGACTTACCTGGAACAATTTCAGCCGGGATGGTTGATAGCGAATGAGGTTGATCTAATCCTCAGCGAACGTCGCCTGCCGGTCGTCGATGCGATTTTCCTGTCGCCTGAAGATCAACTGAAACAAAAGCAGGCTCATACGGCAACCGGGAAGAGAAAGAACCTGAAATATGGGCGGATTCTGGTTTCACCGACATTGGTGATTGAATCGGTGAGCCAAGGGCACGAGGCCCATGATCGCGAAACCAAACGAGGCTGGTATGCGGAGGCGAAGATTCCGAATTACTGGATGCTGGATGCGCAACAGCGGTCGCTGGAATGTTTGGTGCTCGATGTGGCGGAGTATCGAGTAGATCAGTCGGGGCGAGAAGATGCACAGCTTAAGCCGGGGATGTTTCCGGGGTTGGTTATTGAACTGGGGAAGTTGTGGGCGAAGTGATCTGTTCAAGATGCATCGCGTAAAAAGATGAAACCGCTTCCGTGGCATTTTCGCTGCTCGGTTGAGCGGGGTTGATTATGCGCACGCCCCCGATCCCAATTTTGGTCATCATCGCGATGGCGACATTGGCCTTGGCTTGCGCCAACCATAAGGTTGTCGGAGTGAGCCCTCCACCGGCGTCACAACACATTGCTCACTGGCAAGGTTCCTTCTATCAATTCGACGATCCGCGCTGCACCCCGGAGCAGCGTCAGGCAATCCGCGCAGCGGTGATGGCAGTATTTGGAACATCGTCGCCCGCGCGAGAAATCGCTAAGCGTCTGCATTTTTCGTGTGATGAATCTAATGATGGCTGGTTTTTGACGGTTTGGGTGTTTAATGCGAACGAGAGTCCCACCCCAGGCGGCTTCTGCAGTGTTTATCTGAACCGTGATCTCAGCGTGCGAAAAGTCGTTGGTGGAGCTTAGCCTTTGCGAACGGATGGCAATCAAGCTGAGTTCCGCGTGAGCTGCATTTCTATGCGGCACTCCATAGAAAATAGGCGGCAAACGCCGCGGCGACGAAGTACATCAGGAGATGGACCTGTCTCGCTTTTCCACATAACAATTTGATGGCGACGAAAGAGATAAATCCGTAGCCGATGCCGTGGGCGATGGAATAAGTGAGGGGAATCGTCAGGAGCGTGAGGAAGGCGGGGATGGCGCCTTCAAGATCGTCGAAATCGATGTTGGCCATTTGAGAGATCATCAGGAAACCAACAAGGATGAGGGCGGGCGCGGTGGCGGAGGCGGGGACGATGCCGGCGAGGGGGGCAGCGATGATCGCGAGCAAAAAGAAGAGTCCGACGAAGACGGAATGCAGGCCGGTGCGGGCGCCTTCGGCAACGCCAGAGGCGGATCGATGTAGCAGGTGACGGAGCTTGCGCCCAGCATTCCGCCGACGGCGGCGCTGAGGGAATCCACCAAAAGAATGGCGCGGATGCCGGGGATTCGGCCCTGGTCGTCGATGAGATTGGCTTCTTCGGCGATGGCGGTGGCGGTGCCGATGGTGTCGAAGAAATCAACCATGATGACGGCGAAGAGAAGCGGCGGCGTGGCGCTCCATTTGAGCGCGCCGATCACATCCGCATGAAACGCGGCGGAGAAAGTGGGTAGCGCGAATTGATCGGGCCAATGCGCGACGTGGAATGGGAAAGCGATGGCGGTGGTGAGGAGGATGCCGATGACGAGCGCGCCGGGGATTTTGCGGGCCATCAGGACGATGGTGATGAGCAGGCCGATGAGGGCGACGGCGGTTTCGGGGCTGCGCCATGCGCCGGGCCCGAGCGGAGCATCAGGAAAATTGGTGGCGACGACGATGTGAGCATTGACGAGTCCGATGAGCGCGATGAACAGGCCGATGCCGGCACCGGTCGCG
>DATAPK010000124.1:0-9721 GCA_036265245.1 Tepidisphaeraceae bacterium
TCCGTGAGCTGCCGCGCGTGATCAACGAAGGCTTCGCGATCGCGACCAGCGGGCGCCCGGGGCCGGTGCTGATCGATCTGCCCAAGGACATCACCAGCGGTATCTGCCAGGAAGAGCCGGATGATTCGCCGCGGCCGCACATTCTGAAGCGCAAAACCTCCGCCGGCCATGGCGGCAATCAAAAGCAGGTGCAGGAAGCGGCCGAAGCAATCAACGCCGCTGAAAAACCCGTCCTCTACGTCGGCGGCGGCGCGATTATTTCAGGCGCATGGCAGGCTCTTCGCAAAATCGCCGAGAAGGGTAATATCCCCTGCACCACCACCCTGCTTGGCTTGGGCGCGTTCGATGAAATGGATGAACGAAGCCTCTGCATGCTCGGCATGCACGGCAGCGCTTATGCAAATTACGCCGTTCAGGAATGCGACTGCCTGATCGCGGTCGGCGCGCGATTTGACGACCGCGTGACCGGCAATCTCGCCAGCTTCGCACCGCATGCGAAGATCATTCACATTGACGTCGATCCCAGCAGCATCAGCAAAAACGTCGATGTCGATATCCCCGTCGTCGGCGACGCCCGCATGAGCCTGGAAGCCATGCTCGAATTCATCGAGCATCGCGACCGCAAGGAATGGTTCGGCAAAGTGAAGGCGTGGAAGCAGCGCTATCCGTTCAAATATTTCGACGACAGCAAGCATAGCAAGCCGCAATACGTGATCGAAGAAATCAACCGCCAGACCAACGGCGACGCGATCATCGCGACAGGCGTGGGCCAGCACCAAATGTGGGCGGCGCAGTTTTATCGCTGGCGTTATCCGCGCCAGATGATCACCTCCGGCGGCTTGGGCACGATGGGTTTCGGCCTGCCTTCCGCGATGGGCGCACAGCTCGGCCAGCCCGGCAAGATCGTCATCGACATCGACGGCGACGCCAGCTACCTCATGACCTGCTACGAACTCGCGACAATCGCCGAGTACGATATTCCTGTTAAGATTTGCATCCTCAACAACGACTTCCAGGGCATGGTGAAGCAGTGGCAGGATCTGTTCTACGATCGCCGCTACAGCCAGACCAAGATGAAAAACCCCAACTTCGCCAAGATGGCCGAGGCTTTCGGCGTGCGCGGCATCCGCTGCGAAAACAAAAGCGACGTTGAAAAGACCGTCAAGGAAATGCTCGCCCACAAGGGCCCGGTCCTGGTCGATTTCTATGTCGAGCCCAACGAGCACGTCTACCCGATGGTGCCCAGCGGCAAGGGCCTGCACGAAATGGAAATGGGCACGCTGGCGTAACTAGACTTGAGAGGTAATGGCGAGGCGGTTATGACCAAACTTGAAGAAGCAATCTCTCAAGCTGCCCGTGAAATGAGCCGCGATGCACGGGCGGAGCTTTGTCATCTGCTAATGCAAGACCTTGATGATGCAGAGCAGAAAGCAATTGATGATTCATGGGCAAGAGAAATCAACCGTCGAATAAAAGAAATCGACGCAGGCGAGCCGCTTCTCGATGGAGATGAGGTGATGCGTCAGGCCCGCGCACGGATTGCGAAATGACTCATCGCTACAAACGAGACGCGGCCAATGAGTTGTTCGCATCGGTCGAGTATTATGAAGCTGAACAGTCAGGATTGGGTGGAGAGTTACTCGATGAGATTGATGCCGCACTCGTAATAATCAAAGAAGCACCAAACCGTTGGCCGGCGACCGACGAAGGCGCTCGCAGATACCGGCTTGATCGATTTCCCTTTCATCTCGTTTACTAAGTCAAGGATGAATCGATTGCAGTTATTGCTATCGCGCACACGAGTCGTAAACCCGGATATTGGCAAGATCGATTAAATACTTGATCTCTGGAAACTGGTTATGCTTCCACTTGATCTCGCAAGTATCCGAAGCAAGCGACCACCGCATACGCCATTTGATGACAAGGCGATGGGCACGCGCGGTGATCTTCTCGCCCCCGCTACAACCCCTCCTTCTATGTTGCAGCAAAAATCCATCGTCGCCCTAGCAGCATGTCTGATTGGCACGGCGATGTGGTGGGCGACGCCGCGCGCAGTGGCGCCGGTGCCGGCGTTGGGCTGGATTCTCGCCGCAGTATCGATCCTCATTTGCACCATTCCCGCGCTCAACTCGCCGATCCTATCGCGGCTGGAAGCGATCCGCGATTCAACGATGACTCATCGCGCCATCGCTTCATTTTTCATCTCGCTACTCGCAATCGCATATTTGGCCTTCACCGCGCATCATCAAAACAGGGATTTCTTTCCAAAAACTCTGGACGATCAGTCCTACGTAATTCAGATGCACATGCTCGCACAAGGAAAGCTCTGGATGCCGGCGCATGCGTGCGCCGATTTCTTCGATACATTTCACATGCTAGCGAGCCCAAAATATGCGTCGGCGTATTTTCCCGGCACGGCGATCCTGTACACGCCGTTGATCTGGCTGGGCGTGCCAATTTGGATCGGGCCGGTGATCGTTGCAGGCGCGAGTGTGGGATTGGTATTCCGCATCGTCTGTGAACTGGCCGATGCCATCGCCGGTGCGATGGCGGCGGTGTTGCTGCTCTCATCCTCCTGGTTCCGCACGTATTCAATTCTCGTATATGGCCAACCCATCGCTCTAATGCTTGGCCTGCTCATGCTCTGGGCGTGGCTGCGATGGCGCGAGCATCAGGGCTGGCATTGGTCGCTGTTTATTGGCGTTTTCGGGGGACTTTTGGCCATCACTCGCCCGGCAGATGCGGTGTGCTACGCGCTACCGATCGCCAGCAGCAGTGCGCTGCTGCTTCGCGGGAAAGCGTTGCGCCATCAACTTGTAACGGCCACGATGATCATCGCGGGGGCCATTCCATTTCTCACGGTTCAGGCAATCCAGAACATCGGCATCACGGCCTCAATCACCAGAACACCGTTCAGCCTGTATGTCGATCGCGATCAGCCTGGCGCGAACTTTGGATTTCATGACTATGACGCATCGATGAAACCCGCGTCGGTTGTGATGCAGAAGCAGGTCTATTACGAGAACTTCATCGTGCCATTCATTCAAAAGCACACGCTTTCGGAGTGGCCGGGGTGGTTGAAGGAACATCTGCCGCAAATCGCGGACGTCACGCTGCCCGCGCAGGTGATGTTGCTGCTTGTGCCTGTGGGTTTACTGGGGTTGGGTCGTGATTTAAGACGATGGACGCTGGTGATGCCGTTTCTGCTTTTTCTTCCGCTCTATTTTGCCTATCCCCCTTTCGTCGAGCACTATGCGCTGCCGTTTGTGCCGGCGGCGATCCTGTGCGTGGCAATGGCACCGGGTGTGCTGCGCGATCGGGTGCCGCAACTAGGAAATGTGACATATTTGGCGAGCGTTCTCGTCATCCTGATTATGTCGATCTCCATGCTGCCGGAGTTGAATTCCAAAGTGAACGATGAAACGTTCCCTTCACCGATGATGCGGGTGCTGCACGATCAAATTGACAATTCCGATCTGGCGCCTGCCGTGATTTTGTTTCGCTACCACCCGGAATTATCGCAGGCCGGTGACAACTCATACAAGATCGAGCCGGTGTACAATACCGGCGTTGCCTGGCCAGACGACGCGCCGATTATTTTGGCGCACGATCTTGGGTCACGAAACATCGAGATCATCCGTTATTATGCAGAGCGTCAGCCGCAGCGAACGTTTTATCTGTTTGACCGCGGCAATCTTGCCGATCCGTTGCATCGGCTCGGAACTGCTGTCGAACTGGTGAATGCAGGAAGGTAAGTACGCGTGATTCAAGTCAATGATTATCACAAGAGCTACAACGAGACGGTGGCCGTTGCGGGGTTGTCGTTTCATGTGCAGCCGGGGCAGATCCTTGGCCTGCTCGGGCCAAACGGCGCGGGCAAGACCACCACGCTGCGGGCGATTGCGGGGATTATTCCGCCGACGCACGGCATGCTCGCCGTCGCAGGTTTTGATGTCGTTAAACAATCCGTTGAAGCAAAACGCAGGTTGGCGTATGTGCCGGACGATCCGAAGCTGTTCGATGCGCTCACCGTCAACGAACATATGGAATTCATCGCGTCGGCGTATGACGTGAACAATTGGCGGGAAGAGGCGGACAAGTTGTTCGCTCAATTCGAATTGACCGAGCATCGCAACAAGCTCGCGCAGGAGCTTTCTCGCGGTATGCGGCAGAAGGTGGCGATCTGCTGCGCTTATCTACACAACCCGCAGGCGATTCTTGTCGATGAGCCGCTCACTGGGCTCGATCCGCACGGCATTCGCACGATGAAACAATCGGTTCGCGATCGCGCCGCGGCGGGGTCGGCCGTCATCATCAGCTCGCATCTGCTGGCGCTGGTGGAAGATTTGTGTACGCATCTGCTGATTCTCCACCGCGGGCAGTCGCTCTTCTTCGGGCCCGTCGAAGAAGCCCGAACCGCGTTTGCGGATACGCAGGAAAGATCGCTGGAGGATATGTTCTTTAAGGCAACGGAAAGGAATAGCGAAATGACGAAACCAGAAATCAGAATGACGAATGAATGACGAAGCACGAATGACGATGACCGGATATGCGTCATTCAGATTTGGTCATTTCTTCGTCATTCTGGTTTCGTCATTCGGATTTTAATGAACCCCGCCCTTCTCAAGCTCATGCGTCTGCAGGCCCGCGCGATCGTGCGGCGGATGTTTCGCGGCGCGAAAACCGTGCGCGGGGCGATGTTTCTGATTGTCGGCGGGGCCATGATGATTCTCTGGCTTGCGGCGATGTCGGTGAATGCGTTCGTCATGCCGCGGGCCGATCCACAGCGGGTGGAGTTGTATTTTCCGATGGCGATGCTGACGCTGTGCGTGACGACCCTTGTCACCACCGCGGGTGAGCGGGCGGTCGCGTTTTTTCCGGCGGAAGTGGATTTCCTTTTCCCGGGCCCTTTTTCAAGGCGGGAACTCCTGGTTTACAAAATCTTCCGCAGCAGCTTCGGAGCGATTTTTACGGCAACGCTCTTCTCGCTGGTCTTCCTGCGTTTTGCCCAGCACTGGATTGGCGCATGGGTCGGTATTTTTCTGGCGCTGGTCTTTATCCAAATGATCTCGATGGCCGTGGTGCTCATCGGCCAGACGATTGGCGAGCGTGCTTACACACGTGGAAGAAAAATCGCGATGATGGGTGTAGTGATTGCGGTCGCTGCGATCTGGCGGCCGCATTTTCACGCGGTTTCTGCTGAAAATGCCTCGGTGATGGTGGAGTCGTTCGCTCATTCGGCCCCGGGCAGGGTTTTACTGGCGCCGTTCAATGTTTTTGCACAGATTCTTATCGCCGACCCGGTTATCGCGATGGCGCCGAAATGGATCGCGATCGCCGGGGCAATGATCGCGGCAGTTTTAGGGGTCGTATTGTGGCTGGACGCGCAGTACATGGAATCTGCCGCCATCGCCGGGCAGAAGGTTTACGACCGCATCCAGCGGATGCGACGGCGAGGCGGGATTAGTGTGCGGACGACGAGCACGCGACTGCGCATTCCGATGCTGCCGCGCTTGGGCGGGGCTGGCGCGATTGCGTGGCGGCAAATCATTGTCGCGCTGCGCACGTCCCGCTCGATGCTGATCGTCATGATGATCATTTGTCTGGCGGTAGGTCCGCTCTTTTATTTCGGCGGACTGAATAAACACCCGGCCCAGCTTGTCGCCACGCTGATCGCGTGGGTTACCTTCATGCTTTCGAACACGCTGCGGTTTGATTTTCGCGGCGATCTCGATCAGATCGACACGCTGAAGGCGCTGCCGGTGCGACGATCCGCGATCGCCATCGCCGAGCTGGTTGCACCCGTTCTCTTTCTGATGGTTTTTCAGGGAGCGATTCTCGCCGGCGTGTGTGCGATGCTGCGTGTCGATTCATGGTTGATCGCACTGATCGTCATATTCGCCCTGCCTATCAACACGATGCTGATCGAGGTGGAGAATCTGATTTTCCTGATCTTTCCATCGCGCGTTGTGAACGTCAGCCCCGGCGATCTGCAAGGATTTGGGCGGCAGATGATGGTGTTTGCGTTTAAGGGACTCGTCTTGCTCGGTTCGCTGGCGATCGCGGGGGGAATCGGAGCGCTGGTGTGGTTGCTGACCGGGCGGGCGATGCTGCTTTCGATGATCGTTGCGTGGATCGTGCTGGCCATCGAATGTTTCGCGATGATTCCGACATTGGTGATCGCATTTGGAAAATTCGACCCGAGTGTCGATACACCGGCGTGAAGCATGCGATATTATCGGTCTAATTGATTGAGTGCGGGCCGTTGAATGCCGATAATGAATTAAAGGAGTAATTCAAATGCTCGCCTTAATTCTGTTTGCCCGGATGACATTGGCACTGCAAGTCGCCACGGCTCCAGCGCATGATGGCCGCGTGATCGTGCGGCTGGTTTCACGGCAACAGGATATTTCCGTCCTTTCCACAGCGCACGGTGTTCGTTATTCAGCCGCCGACAAACAAGGCCGCATTCTTGTCAGCAACGCGACGCTGCTTGATCTCAAGCAACAGCATCCCGAGATTTATAAGTTGATCGCGCCGGTCGTCTGCTCAACAGCAGATGCGCCGGCCGCATATGCCGGCATGGAAATCAGCGCCGATCGCTGAAATTCATTTTCGGCGGGGCCATCTCATGCACATCGGCGCCCACATCATGTCCGGCTGGTGCTTGGGGAATTGTTTCAAGCTTGATCCGCGTCGCCGGGCCTGCTGCATAATCGCCGCGAGCGTGGCGGATCTCGACGGCCTTGGGCGGGTCGTCAGCATGGAGGCTTACTGGAAGTATCATCACATCCTCTGCCACAATTTGCTGTTTTGTATTGTCGTCGCTGCCCTTCTTAGCGCGTTTTCTGCCCGTCGAATTCAATCGTTCATGCTCTATCTGGCATTGGGGCATCTTCACCTGCTGATGGATTATCTTGGCTCGGGCCCGCTATGGGGGATCGCGTATTTCTGGCCATTTTCGCCGCGTCTTTTCAGAACCGGCATGGCATGGGAATTTTACTCATGGCAAAACCTAACGGTCGCGGGCGTGTTGTTTGTCTGGGTTATTTTCATCGCTATTCGGCAAGGCCGAACACCCATCGAAACCATCGCGCCGGATTTGGATCGGCGATTTGTCGGATGGCTGAGAGCATTTGTCCGCGCATCCTCTCCAGCTTTCAAGGGCAAGGATGAAACCAGTCTATAAAATGTTCTGGCTTATCATCCTCACCGCACATGCGACGGTGGCAATTGCGTGGTGGTGGGAACAGCCGGGCGGGTTTCCGCTGCGCGACGTGCATTTCTGGGGCAATGAAATCGCCCCGTGGCCAATCATCGCCGTTGTGATTTTTGCGAGACTTTCCCTCACTCGCCGGCCATCTATGTCAGCCACTTTGCTGCTATCGATTCCAGTCGCATGGATTGCCGCATCGGTTGCATCCCGGTTCATCTTTCCAATCAGCTTTTCAGTTCTTTGGATGGGCCCAATGCTGGTGGGATTGATGATTCTGGTGCTTTGGTTTTTTTCGACCCGATGGATAATCCGCTGGAGAACTGGAATACCGCTACTAGTTATTCTTTTATCTTCTGGAATCGGGATTCTAGCGCCGCTTTCGCAGCATGCTGGCGCCGTCGCGACCATACCGACAAAGCTGATGATGCCGGAAATCGACAAGCTTCCAATCCCCGAGAGCCAACGCTCGATCCAAATCAGCCATGACGTACAAGTGCAGCCGGGCTCGGCGTTGGTGAATTTTACGGCCGGGCGATACATGCTTGGCGTGCAGCCGGTTTTGGATTTTGTCAGCCGCTCACCCGATCGATGCTGGGTATTGTTCGCGCCGCGTAGTTTGCGCGACGGGCCGGATCAGAAGTTCACGGGAATGATTCGCGGAAACGATTCACTTGATCTGGCATATCGAAGCGATTTCGAAAGCCTTCTCCACATTTCAACTGATGCGCAGACGACCACCAGCATCGAATCCATGAGCCGGCTGAACGCTGATATTTATTCTCATTTGAATACATATTGCGAGTTGACGATCACGGGACACCATCGATTATTTGTCATCTTTTCGCCTTGCCCACAAACACCAATCGAGGTGACGTCGATGGAATATCCAAGCGGCAAGCCGGAACGACTGGCGTATCTCGATGCCTCAGAGATGTTTCGAGTTGTCGAAGGCAGCAGCGCCGAAAAAGGGCCTTATCATGAATTGATCCACGGGAAGCTAAGTCGCAGCGATGCCCTGACCATGAGCCTCTTGGATAATCAGCAGCTTATGTTTCGGCTTACGTTTGCCGATTGGGCGGCGCAAGCAAGCGTGGCGCTTTCACCGACGGCAGGTTTTGGTTTGCCGGAAAATGCAATTGAGTTTTCTTTGAACGGCGCGAATCCTTCGTCCTCGGCGGGCATTTACATGACGCTCGCTGCCACCAGCGCCGGAAGAGGCTACGCGTCCGTCGGACACGCGGCCGGTGTTTACCGGAATCGAATCATCGTCGAGAACCCGAACCCGAAATGAGGGAAAGCGATGCTTGCGTCATTGCAAAGATTCGTCCAAGATATTTGGCTATGCCGGGTGCAGGTGGAACCCAAATCAGCAATTCTGTGGAACGGCCGATCTCGTTTGATCCCAGCCTGGTGAAGGCGATTATTGCGAGGCGAAAAACGCAGACGCGTCGCATTATTTTGCCCAAGCCTGAGAAAGTTCAACGGGTAGGCGAAGAATTTCAGCCGATGCGGGATGGGAAGCCGGTTGCTTGCCGGTTTGGAAATGCGGGGGATCACTTGTGGGTGCGCGAGCGGTGGAGCCGGCTGGAAGAGAATTCGCAAATTATTTATGCGGCCAATGATCCTGTGATAACCGGCGTTCGGTGGCGGCCTTCTTATGTGATGCCGCGCGCGGCATGCCGGCTGAAACTGGAAATTCTGGATCGTCGCGCGCAGCGGCTCAATAGCATCACTGGCGAAGATGCACTGGCGGAGGGATATGAAGCCGGCGGAGCCATCGACGATCCCATTTTGTGGTTTCGCGAGTTGTGGGATCGGCTGTCGGGGGAGGAAAATTGCTGGAAGACCAACCCTTGGGTGTGGGTGATCGGCTTTCGCGTGATTCCATGACGATTGCCGCTATCATGCCCGCACATTCTATAGGAGCATCGATGAAATCTGGGTCGTTTTGGTGGATGGGCATGGTCTGGGTGTGCGTTTGCGCGGGGTGCCAGAGCACGCATGTGAATGTAATCAAACAGGGGGCGCTGGGTGACGGCAAGAAACTGAACACGGCGGCGTTCCAAACAGCGCTGGACGCGTGCCAGCAGACGGGCGGCGGCGTTGTGGAAGTGCCGGCGGGAAATTATCTCATCGGCAGCATCGTGATGTCTTCTAACACAACGCTGAAACTCGACAAGGGGGCGACGCTCATCGGCAGCCCGAATCCGGATGATTATCCCCTGATGCAGGTGCGCTGGGAGGGACGATGGCGAGATGGGCATCGGGCGTTGATTCATGCGAAGGATGCGCAGCACATCGCGCTGGTTGGCGAAGGGACGATCAACGGAGATATGAAGGTTGGCAATTTGCGTAACCCGCGCGGGCCTTGCATTTTTGAGCCGATCAGTTGCAAGGATGTGCGCATCGAAGGAATCTCGATCAACTATCGTCGGATGTGGGCGTGCCATCTAACGTATTGCGAAAATGTGGTTGCGCGTGGGTTGAAGATTCGCAGCACGATGG
>DATAPK010000125.1:0-10081 GCA_036265245.1 Tepidisphaeraceae bacterium
AGCACATATCGGCCGTATCCGATACGACCCAGAATTGATGCGGGATCGATGGGACATAAACAGCCACATCCCCCGGCCCGAATTTCAGCCGCCTGCCTTCCACCGCGATGGCGGCTTCCCCTTCGATGACCCATTTCACCATGGTGATGGGATGGTGCATGACGGGCGCAAATCGGCCTGACGTGACGCGCTGCCGCGTCGCCGACCGCAACGCCACCGGCACGCCAGGCGGCGCAGCGGCACGCGTACGCCCCACTGTAAACCCATCAATCGGTTGTACCTGTGCTTCCGCCAAAGTGTGACAAATGTACACCGAATCCCGCTTTTGGCCAGAATATTACCCAGAAACTGCATTTATCGGACAACCCCCACAGTGACAAATACGTCGGCGATGCCATAATCGATGCAGAAAGCAGCCGACCAACATCCCAAACAAGCCAGGCTCCGGCACCAATGCCCCCAGTTCCTCTGGCGAAACCGCTTCAGCGGGCGGGTCGCTCGCTGGTAGCACTTGTCCAAAGTTCATCGCCAGCGCATTGAAATCCGCAATGTTCACTGTGCCGTCGTAATTAAAATCCCCCTGATACCACTGCCGGCTCGCCGCGCCGAAATCACTCGCAACAGCGTTTAGATCCAGCAAGTTCACCACCCCATCGAGGTTGGCGTCGCCATTCCAGGTGTATTTCACCAACACTTGCGAACCGCTGACGCTTTGCCCGTCAAACAAGCCGACGTTGATCCCCGAAGCCGTCGCATAGCCGAGCGCGGTTTTGTGGGGGTTGTTGATGTCGCCGGCGACCGCGCGGGCGCTCGTGCTGGTCAAGCCGCTGCTGCTCCAGTTTCCGTTGCCGTAAGCCGACTTGATATATCCGCCGATGGTCGAGATCGATCCGGTGTTGACGATCAAATCGTGATTGCTCAGATCGAGTGTGCCGTTGGTCATTGAAAACGCATTAATGCGATTGATGCTGCTGCCGGCAATGGCCGCGGTGCCGCCGGTTTGATTGAACGTGCCGCTGCCAGAGATGCAAGCGACGGTGAGCGAGCCGGCGCTGAGCGTATAAAGGCCGGCGATATTGAGATTGGTGACGCTGTTCTGTCCGCCGGATTGAACGAAAGTGCCCGCGCCGTCGCCGCCGATATTTTCGCTGCCGGCGCTGAGGGCGCCAGAGGCGCTTAGCAGAAACATTCCGCTGCCGCCTGCATTTTGGCCAAGTGTGATGAAACCATTGTTGACGGAAACCGAGCCGGCGCCGAGGGTATAGGTTCCCGCGCCGCTGACCCCAATCAGAATCGTGCCGGCGTTCAACTGCGTGCCCGCCGTTTGTTGGCTGAGAGTCAACCTGGAATCGATCAGGACTGTGCCGACATCAAATGGGCCACTGGTCTGGTTGTAAATGACGACGCTATTCTGTGCGAGCAACGCCATGTCGGAGGATAATGTCGGCCTGCCCAAGGGGGACCAATTGGCGCTGATGTTCCACTGACTGGAGCCGCCGATCCAGGTTTTGGTCGTTGCCTGTGAATAATGAGAGAACCCCGCGACTGCCAACGCCGCAAGCACGACGGCCCGCCCTTTGCCGCCCGATTTGGTCACCCGCATTCCTCGGCTCTCCAGTCCCTGTATGACAAATTTGGACGGAAATCGGGGTCGGTGTCAATTATTTCAAAAGATCATCACACTCCCCGTGCCGCCGGCTTAATGCGGCGTTCAGCAACTTCATAACTGGCCCAAGCCGGAGTATATCAGTCGCCATGCCCGGTGAGTTTGATTTCATCGCCTGGATTCGTTCGCAACAAAAGGCGACCCGGATCGTCACCCACCCCGCCGGGGATGATCTGGCGATCTTGAAATGGCCCCAGGAGGATCTGCTTCTGGTGGGCGTCGATCAGGTGATCGACGGCGTGCATTTTGATTCTGCCAGGCATAGCCCCCGCGCGATCGGACGAAAGGTGATGAACCGCAACCTATCCGACTGCGCGGCGATGGCGTGCCTGCCTGCCGCGGCGGTCGCGACCGTCGCCTTGCCGCGCAGCGCCGGAATCGACTACGCAAAAGAGCTTTATCTCGGAATTCGCGACGCCGCCGATCCGTTTTACTGCTCAATCGCCGGCGGAGACACCGCATCCTGGGATGGAAAACTGGTGGTCACGGTTTCGATCCTCGGCCGAAGCGGAGGAATCGCCCCCGTCACCCGCCGCGGCGCTAAGGCCGGCGATGGGATTTACGTGACCGGCCCGCTTGGCGGAAGCTTGCTTGGAAGACACCTCGACTTCGAGCCGCGCATTTTTCTGGCCCGCGAGATCGCCAAGAAAAAACGCGCGACCGCCATGATCGACATCAGCGACGGCTTATCCCGCGATTTGCGACACATCTGCGAAATGAGCGGGGTTGGCGCGATGATCGACTCCGCCAAGATCCCGATCCACCCCGATGCGATGAAGCTGTCGCAGCAGGATGGAAAATCGCCGCTCGACCATGCGCTGCATGACGGCGAAGATCACGAACTGCTCTTCACCGGCCCGCAGCCGCTGCCAAAGGAGTTTATCCAGATCGGCGAAATCACCGCCGAGCGAAAAATCGTTCTTGTTCGCGATGGAGTGCAGACAGAGTTGAAGGCAGCGGGATGGGAGCACCCGCTTTGAGCGATGAGACTCAATATATCTCCCACTCGGTTGCAGAAACCGAGCAGATCGCCGTCGAGCTGGCGCGAAAGCTGGTGGGCGGGGAATGCCTGGCATTACGTGGCGAGATGGGCGCCGGCAAAACGCAATTTATGCACGGCCTGATCAAAGGGCTGGGCGGGGCGGAACGATCCGTCAGCAGCCCGACATTTGTCCTGTTGAATGTCTACGACACGGGGCGGTTAAAGGTGTTTCATCTGGATGCCTACCGTGTTACCGGGCCGGAAGATTTTGAAAGCATCGGCTTCCCCGAACTTCTGGAGCAGGGGGGCGTGGTGGCGGTGGAATGGCCGGAGCGAATTGAAGAATTAATTCCGAAAAATTCTCTCGCCATTTCGATCGATCCAATCAGCGAAAATTCGCGAAGAATCCGCATTTCCAGCAACTTCCACACAAAAGCACAATTTTAGCCATATCAATATTTCAAAAATATCACAAACCTGCCGATTGAAGGGATGGGTAGTTTCGCTTAAGGTATGGACGGCGTGGAGGTTAAAGTCCGATAAATTTAAAAGTATCTCGCTGTAGTATTATTCGAAAACAGCCGAAGTAATAAAGATTCCCACGTACGCGTGTACGCCGGGAATTGGTTTCAGTCACGATGACGTTCGCCAGGCGATGGCTGCCTGTCGGCAAGGTGAATGGGGACCATTTATGGACCATCAAGACGTACCCACGGATGATCCGCAGGATCATGGTCAGGATTCCCGGTTAAGCTACAAGTTTCAGCGGCTCCGAGAACGGTTGCGACAGGCAATCGCCTCGGGCGAACTGAGCGGAAAGCTTCCCGGCGAACGGCAACTCTCGCGTCGATTCCGCGTCAACGCAAAAACCCTCAGCAAAGCGCTGACCGATCTCGCCGCCGAAGGATTGCTCGAACGCAGCATCGGCCGCGGCACATTTGTCCGCGGACATCAGACGCCGCAACAGCCTGCCGAAGAAAAATGGCTGCTGGTCTGCGATCAAGACCAAATCCACGCGCCCGTGGTGCAGGCGATCTGCCAGGCGAATCCCGCCGCACAAATTGCAACCGACATCACCTCGATGCGGCCAAGCTTCATCAACCAGTTCAAAGCCGTCGTCGATTTCGCGAGCAAGACCCCTGATCATTTCTTGCGAGACCTGATCGTGCGCAACATCACCCTGGTGGCCGTTGGCCGCGAGCCGCGAACATATTCATCCCACGCGGTTCTGGTGGATCGCGTGCTGGGTGCATCGCAGTTGGCGCGTCAAATGATGTTGAGCGGCCATACGCGATTCTTCGTAATCGAGCGCGCCGGCCAGACGCTTATCGCCGAAGCGGTGCGACGCGCCGCGGCGCGATATGCCCCCGCCGCCACGATAGACACCGGCGAGCCCAAGGATGTCCCCGCCGCCATTCAGCACGGCGTCACCGCTTTTATCTGCGGCACACGCCCCTATGCTGCCCAGGCGCGCGAGCAACTCGAACGTCTCGGCGCGGAAATCCCGGAAGGCGTTTCGCTTGGCGCCGTCGGCACCGGCTGGGGCGAATACCCCTGCTCGGGATACTTCGTCCACGCGGCACAGAAGGCAGAATCAATCCTTCATTTGCTTCGTGACAAGAACGCGCATCGTCCGGTCGTGATGTGGCTCAGCGGTGAATTCATCGACGGCCACACGATCGGAGCGCAAAGCGACGATGTCGCCATGCCTCATGTGCCGCACATGCCACGAATCACGGCATCGGCGTAGGCATTCATCCGAAGATTATTTCCGCGAACGCCCTTTCGCCTCCGGCTTGGCCGTCAGCGGGTCTTCCGGCCACGCGTGCTTGGGATACCGCGCCCGCAAATCCTTTCGCACCTGCGGATAGGTTCGCGACCAGAAGCTGCGCAGATCGTCCGTCACCTGCACGGGCCTGTAATTTGGCCCGAGCAGGTGCAGCACGACCGGCACGCGCCCGCGAGCGATGCGAGGCGTTTCGAGCAACCCAAACAATTCCTGTAATCGCACCGCCAAAACCACCGTATCCGTCGTCGAATATTCCAACCGAATGTGATTTCCCGTCGGCACAACAATCGTTTCTGGCGCTTCGGTTTCGAGCAAGCGATCCATCGGATATGCCAACTGCGATTTCAGCAAAGAGGCCAGCGGCAACGCGCGAATCTGTTCCAATCCGCGTTTGCCATGTGACGCATTGGCGAGAATCTCGGCAAGCTGCGTGTCGTCCAGCTTCGGCCAAGGTTGATCGGAAATGTGCCGGCCCAGCAGGGCGATGCGATAAAGAACATTCTTCGCGGCTTCATCCGATTCAACAATTTCGCGAGCGCGCGAGCGAAGCGATTCTGCCAGAATCGCGGCCGCCTGCTGCGGATCGACCGCATCGTCGCGATCCTCGCGCAGCAGAAGATCGCGATAGAAAACCCGCCGCAATCCCAGCACGCGTCCCCGGCCTTCATCAAACGCCGCCGATCGCTCAACACGAACCGATTGAGGAAACAATTCTTCCAGCCACGACACATCGACACTGCTCGCGATGCGCACCAGCGCTTCACGGGCTCCGCTGCGCTGATCCTGATGCGCGTCCAGGGCAAGAAAGAATTCTCCGCGCGTGACGATCGATTCGCGCGCCAGGCGAACACCGCCGCCGCCAACCATCACACCCGCCAGCGGATCGCTTCCCCGTCTTCGACAGACACGATCCGGATAAGCAAGCAGCGCAAGCTTTAAGAGGGCGCTTTCATCCAACGGACGCGAAATCACAAGCGACGATGGCCGCGACCCGCGCGAATGATCTCCATTGTCCGCTTGCGGTTTAGCATTTCGCGGTTTAGCAGTTCGAGCGATCCGCAAAAGCTGCTCCCGCGTGCGCGCGATTTGCCTCGCCGCCTGCACATCAATTCCCTCATCACGCAGCGTCGCCGCGAATCGACTGCGCTCGGCACGTTCCAGCATCTCCATCCGCAGGAGCAGGTCCGAGCTTCCCTGTGTTTTCGGAACCCGGTCACGCGGATGCTCACCGCGTTCGGTGAATGAAATGTCTTTTTCTGAAAGCAGCGCCGCCAGCGTCGCACCCTGCTCGATCATCCCCTCATCCGCCGCCGCAAGAAGCAACCTCGCCAGCCGCGGGTGCGCCGGCAGTGACAAAATCCGCTTCCCAAGCGAGGTAATCTGGCCCTCTTTCTTCGCGTCGAGCGCTCCCAGCATCGCCAGCAACCGCTCCGCCGAAGCGAGCATCGTTTCTTCGGGCGGTTCAAACCATCCAAATAATCTGGGATCGCTTTTCCCCCATCCGTGCATCGCCAAAACCGTTCCGCACAGATCGACCCGGCGAATTTCCGGCAACTCAAACGGCTCCAACTCCGCATCTTCCTTCGCCGACCACAAACGAATGCACCGGCCCGGCGCGGTGCGCCCCGCACGACCCGCCCGCTGCGCCGCCGACGCTTTGCTGATGCGATTGAGTTCCAACCGATCGAGGCCGCGCTGCGCGTCGAACCCGGCGACGCGCGCGTAACCCGAATCGATCACCGTTGTCACGCCGTCGATCGTCAGCGAAGTTTCTGCGATGTTGGTGGCGAGGATGATTTTTCTTTGCCGCGATGGCGCAAGCGCCGCCATTTGCTGCTCGGCTTCAAGGCTGCCGTGAAGCGGGAAAACCGACAGGCTCATTCGCTGCGCGAGCGGTTCGATCTCGCGTTGCACACGGCGAATCTCATCGGCGCCGGGTAAAAAAGTGAGAATATCTCCGCCACGCGCGTTTTCGATTTCGCGAGAGAGAGCGTCAACCGTGCGCTCGACAATTCCACCCGTCATCGAAGCCGCGTGCGTGATTTCGATCGGAAACGTCCTGCCCGGCACGCGAACGATGGGACAATCGTCGAGAAATTTTGCGACAGGCTCGGCCTCCAGCGTCGCCGACATCACCACCAGCATCAGATCTTCCCGCACGCTCTGCCGCACTTCGCGCAGCATGGCGATGGCGATGTCGGTATTCAGGTTTCGCTCGTGAAATTCGTCCAGCACCACGCAGCCGATTTCTTCGATGAATGGATCATCCAAAAGCTGCCTCGTGAGAATGCCTTCGGTGAGCACGCGCAGGCGGGTGCGCGCGCTGATCTTGCGGTCGAAGCGAACGTGATAGCCAACCTCTTCGCCGACGGCCCATCCCTGTTCCTGCGCGATGCGCATTGCCGACGCGCGAGCAGCGACTCGGCGCGGCTGGAGCATGACGAGATTGGGATGTTCGGCCAGTAGCAGATTCGCCGCCAGGATTGCCGGCGGCACGCGCGTGGTCTTGCCCGCGCCCGGCTCGGCGACGATCACAATCGCGCGTGCGCCACGAAGCTCCTGAACAATCCGCGGCAGATGTTCGTCGATCGGAAGATCGATCATCGGTGTGATGATACGAGAGATGGGCCTGCTTCGGGATGCCCCGCTTTGGGTGCTTCGTGAATGCCATCGCGTGCAGTTGCGATCTGTGCAGCCGGTGTTGCTCCCGCAGCAGAGGCATTGACCACGCACGCGTTGGGATTAACAACGAGTTGGCCGGGTTGAACGACGGATTGGTTGGCATTGGACCCGGTGAAGTTGGGGTTTGGCCCGGCACTGCCGGAGTTCATGACGGGTCGAGCGTGATTCACCCCGAACTTTTTGTGATTCACCCCGGCAGCGCTGTCATTCACCCCGCGAATGTCGGCATTCATGCCGTCGCGTTCGGCATTGAATCCGGAAAACTCGGATTCCAAGGGGACTGACTCCAATGACTTTGGAACAAACAAGCATCAGATGCAGCGCACAGCTAGGTCGCCCGGCGATGGCGCAGGCGATCCAGCGAGACCGCGAGAATGATGATTCCGCCCGTCGCGATTTCTTCAACCCAGTTGCTCAAGCCAACCTTCGAGCAGCCGTTGGAGACGACGGTCATGATTAAAGCGCCGATGAGCGTGCCGAAGATCGATCCCTGCCCGCCGTTCAAACTTGCCCCGCCGATGACCACTGCCGCGATGACATCAAGCTCGGCTCCCATGCGATCCGTCGGCTCACCCGTGGCAATCCACGCGAATTCCAACACCGCCGCGATACCGACCAGTAATCCCGCCAGTGCATAAATGCGGAATTTCGTCCAGCCGACATTGATGCCGCACAATCGCGCGGTTTGCTCATTGGAACCGATGGCAAAGATATGCCGGCCAAAGCGCGTGTAGCGCAGCGTTGCCGCGATGATGGCCGCCAGCAAAAGCATCAACCAGACAGACGGCGGAAAAATCATCCAGCGATGGCTGTCATCCAGCGGCAGAATCATTTCCTTGAGCCAGGTATGTTTCCAATCGTCGGAAATCACCTCGATGTTCGCGCTCGTCGCACTGTTGTAGAGGTGGTAATGAAGCTCGCACGCCCCTTTCGCCATGCCGCGTATCGCGCCCCACAAACCCAGCGATGCGATAAATGGCGAGAGGCGAAGCACCGTCACCAGAAAACCCATGATGATGCCGCAAATTGTTGCCGCCATGATTCCGGCAAATGCCGCCTTCACCACGCCCTGCCCATTCGTGCGGTCCAGCACCCACGCGACAACGACAACGCTCATCGCCAGCGTCGAGCCGACGGATAGATCGATGCCGCCGGAAATGATGATCATCGTCATCCCCAGCGCCGCGATGCCGACCACGGTGGTCTGCCGGAAAATCTGCTCCAGGTTCGACATTGTCGCAAAATGCTGCGGCCCGAGCAGCGGCGTGAGAATCGCAAACAGCACATAAACAAAAATCAGCCCGATCAGCGGGCCAAGCTTGGCAAGAATCGCGCCGACCGAAATTCGGCCGCGCGCGGGTTGGATGGCAAGATTCACATCGGTCATTTTAATTCTCTAACAAGCCCCTGTGGCTTCGAGCATGATTTCGTGTTCGCTGCGCTGATCGACAGGCCTGGCCGGATGCAGCTTGCCGCGGCACATCACCGCGATGCGGTCGCAGATGCCCATCAACTCCGGAAGATAACTGCTGACAACCAGAACCGCTTTGCCCGCGCAGGCCAACTCATCGATGATGCGGTAAATTTGCGCTTTCGATCCGACATCGATGCCTCGCGTCGGCTCATCGAGCAGCAGCACATCGACATCGTGATGCAGCAGCCGCGCAATCGCGATCTTCTGCTGATTGCCGCCGGATAGATCGCTCACCGGTTGATAAGGCGATCGGCATTTGATCGGGAATTTCTCGATCCAAGGCCCACACCACCGCGCCTGCTGCGCCGGCGAAACAAACGCCGGCACGCGCGTCATCGTCAGGTTGTCCGCAATCGATAATTGCAGCGCCAACCCCTCGGTCTTGCGGTCTTCGGAAACCATACCCATACCCTGATTCCACCGATCCCCCGGCACGGCAGCGCCCGAAAACATCGCCAGCTTAATTTCCCCTTTCTTCACCGCATCGAGTCCAAAAAGCGACCGCAGCAATTCGGTTCTTCCCGCCCCCACAAGTCCCGCAATCCCGAGCACCTCGCCGCGCCTGAGCTCGAACGTCGCCGCTTGCGGTTTAGCACTCCCCGCAAGATTGTCGGCCCGCAAAATCGTTTCCCCCGTCGCGCGTTTCGATCGCGGATACAAATCCTCCACCTGCCGCCCCACCATCATCGTGATAATCTCGTTCGCATTCGCCTCTGAAGTCTTCCCGCCGCCGACGGATTTGCCGTCGCGCAAAACCGTAAAGCGATCGGTGATCTCCTTCACCTCTTCCAGAAAATGCGAGATATAAATGATGCCAAGCCCCTGCGATTTGAGCCTTTGAACCAGCGCGAAGAGATTGACGATATCTTTTCGCGTCAGGCTGCTGGTCGGCTCATCCAGCACCAGCACGCGGCATCCCACCGCAACCGCCCGCGCGATCTCCACAAGCTGTTGAGCCGCAATCGAGAGATTCTCGACCAGTTCGGTGATGCGCACATCCGGCCGACCCACCTGCTTCATCGCATCGCGCGCGATCGACTTCACCTTCGGCCAATTCACCACCGGCCCGAGCATCGGCTCGACACCCAGCAAAATATTCTCCATCACGGATAAATGCCTGGCGAGCGAAAGCTCCTGATAGATCATCGCCACGCCGGCGCGACGGGCATCAAGCGGGTTGCGCGGGCAAAACGGTCGGCCGTCGAGCTGCATTTCACCGGCGTCGGGCTGGTGCGCACCGGAAAGGACTTTCATCAGCGTGCTTTTGCCGGCGCCGTTTTCACCGACTAATCCCAGCACTTCGCCGCTATCAACGTGAAGATCCACGCCCGCCAGCGCAATGGTCGGACCGAACCGCTTATGCACACCCGACATTCGCAGGAGTTCTGGCATCTTTTCTACTGATCGCAAACAGCGCCCCTGCGGAGCAACCGCCAACCACGCTTCATCCGCCAATAATCGCTTTGACATCCGGCGTATCGATGTTCT
>DATAPK010000126.1:0-3878 GCA_036265245.1 Tepidisphaeraceae bacterium
CCGACCAATCGCAAACAAATCGTGCGAATCCCGCGATCCCGAATACGCACCCACCACGCGCGCATAATCATCAACGACGATCTGCTCCTCCGCCTTGTTCATCACAAAGACGGCAGGCAATCCATACCGCGCCGCCATGCGGTAGTAGGGCACCAGCTCGGTCATCTGATATTTCTCAGGCGTCACCAGAAACAAAACCGCCTGCGCCCACCGAAACACCCGATCCGCCTGCGCATGATGCAGCGGCTGATCGCCGTCCAGGTCCGGCGTGTCGATCAACGTGATGTGCGACGTCAATTCAGAATCCAGTGCCACCACCGCCAGCAAATCCACCTGCCCGCGCACCGGCAATTCCTGTGCTTTCGGAAAAACCGGATCGAGGCCAAGCCAGTGAACCGGAATTGAATCAGCTGATTTCGCGACCGCCACCGCCCCGGCCGTGAAGGTTCGCCGATAAGATGTCGCCGTGATGTCCGCCCCCAGCAATCGATTCACCAGCGTGCTTTTTCCCGTGCCAGTTCCACCGATGATCGCCACGAGCGTCGGCCGATGTGATCCCGATTTCAGGTGAAACCGCGCCGCCGCCAGATCGAGCCGAAATCGATCGATAAACGTCGTGATTGAGGTCGAAGCCGTTGTGCGCAGCTGCGCCAACTTCTCGTCGAGGTCGTCCAGCCTGGATAAAAGGGTCGATTCGCGCAGCGCCATGCTCAAAATGAGTTTAACCACAGGCTTCATAGGATGAAACTTTTGCTGGTGCGTGGTAGTTTGCGTCGGTGCGTGACATTTCGGTTGGTCGCCTGAATATCGCATTGCTCCTCATCGGCGCGTTTTGCCTGCGCCTGGGCTGGGTGCTTTATCTGCCTGTAGACGAATCCGCCCTGCGAACATTGCCGGATCAGGTCGAATATCTCCAACTCGGCCGAAATCTGCTCGAAAACCACGAGCTTCAATTTACCGACCCTCGCTTTAACCAGACCGTTTACGCATATCGCACCCCTGGATACCCCGTGATGGTCGCGCTCTGTGGCGCAAATCTGCGAGTGATCCGGCTCCTGCAAGCACTGCTCGACACCAGCACCATCCTCGCCGTCTATCTTCTGGCGCGCCGATGGCTTTCCCCCTTCGCTTGCGCCATCGCGGCGCTAGTGATCGCCATCAACCCCTTCCTCATCTATTTCACCGGACTGATCCTCAGCGAAACGCTTTTCATCTCAATGCTCGCGTGGGGAATGATGCTTCTCTCCCGACAATCCTGGCGCGCTGCAATCCCCGGTGTTCTCATTCTCGCACTGTCCATTCTCGTCCGACCCTCCGCGATGCTCCTGCCAATCTTCCTGACCATCACCAACCCGCGCCGTGTGATGTTTGCAGTCTTGATGTTCTTCGTCGTTCTGTTCCCTTGGGCAGCGAGGAATCACGCAATACTCGGTAAGTGGGTTTGGACAACCACTAACGCCGGCATCACCCAATACGATGGCTTCAATCCCCAAGCCGACGGATCGAGCAACCAGAACTTCGTCGACGCGATGCCCGAATTGCAAAAGATGAACGAAGTCGAGCGATCCGATTATTTAAGTCATCTCGCCCGCGAGTTCGCAGCCCAAAACCCGTTCATTGCGATCAAGCTCGCCATCCAAAAAATCGCTCGAACCTGGACACCAATCCCCCTCAGTGATGAATATCGCACTCAGCCCCTGATTGTCCTGATCGCCGCGTGTTACAGCATTCCGTTTGATCTTCTGGTTCTCTATGGATTGGCACGTTCCCGGCTGCCGCGTGCCGCGAAGGTGTATTTGCTCATTCCCGCGATATACTTTACCGCCGCGCATGCGATCTCTGTTGGATCGCTGCGATATCGAATCCCCGCGGAAGTGCCCATGGGTGTTTTAGTTGTCAGCTGTATGTCATCGGTTGTTGATAAAAAGACAACTGCGAATCTTCACTAGCAACTAAAAACTAACAACCAGAAACTATCTCATGCCCGACCCCACTCCAACCCCCGATCGTCTCTTTGACCGCACCTGGCGTCCGGGCCATCCCTATCGCCCGCGTCTCTCGGCCACGCGCCGCCTGCTCATGGCGATCGTCTTTCTCATCCTTTGCGGCCTGATCGGCGCTTACTGGTATTTCACCAACTCCAACCGCGTCAGGCAGCAGGCGGAGGATTATCTCTCGCGTCTCACCGGCGGCCATGTCAGCGTCGGCGCCGCCAACCTTTCCATCTTTGAGGGCTTGCGTCTTTACGATGTGCGTGTTTATGTCGATCCCGCCAAGTCGGAAGATTCCCGAATCTTTAGCGCATCCACCTTCCTGATCCAATACAGTCCCGCCGCGTTGATCCTTGGCCGGATCGAAGCAAACCGCATCGTCGCGATCGATCCGCGCGTCCGCCTTATCGAAGATGTGAAGACGCATCAATGGAATTATTCGCAGCTTGGCGAGCGACGCATGCCGCGCAGCGCGCCGGGCATGCCGCGAATCGTGCCCGAAATCGCGCTGCGCAACGCGATGATCGATTATCTCGAATCCGGCAACCCCAACCCGATCGGCTCGGCCAGCATTGACGGCCAACTTTCGCCCGGCTCGGATAGCGACCATTACAACTTCAAGCTTCAGAGCCGCGGCGGCAGCCAGCACATGGGGCCGCACGCGGAAGGCAATTTCGATATCAATACCGGCGATGTGCAGGTGGTTCTGAATGATCTCACCTTCGGCCCCGACCTGCGCGTCATGATGCCGGCCCAGGTGCAGCAGTGGTGGCAGGATCATCATCTTGCCGGCGCGGTTAAACGCACCGAACTGCATATCAACCCGACCAATCCCACCGGCCCGTTCCAGGCGACGATCGATATCGAAGGCGTCGCCCTCACCGTTCAACCTGAAGAACTGCTCAGCCAGGATGAAATGCAAAGCCGCAAGTGGATCAGCCAGGCGTTCGATGCCATGCGCACCGTCGGATTGAACGACAATGGATTCATCGATCATCTTTCCAATTCCATCGCCGCCATGCCGATTACCCTGACGGATGTGGATGGCAAATTCACATTCAACCAGGACGGCGTAACCATCGACGAACTTGGCGCTAATCTCGATGCAAACCGCTTTGCGATCAGCGGCCATTACGATGGTTACAGCAACAACGCTGCCGCGACCATCAAGCTCACCAATGCTCCCGGCAAGGCGATCACGGTTCCGCACGTCGTGAAATTCATCAACACTCTGCCTCCTGAAGTGCGAGAGGTCTACACACGCTTCCGGCCTCAGGGCACGTGCAGTATTTCGGTGGAATATGTCCGGACATCTGAAGGTGCCAAGCCTCAAGTCACCGGCGAACTGAATGTTTTCGACGGCACATTTATCTTCGACAAATTCCCTTATCCGCTTTCCAAGGCGAGCGGGAAGATCTTTGTCGAGCGCGACGACAAGACCGGCGATCAGCGTCTTCGCATCGATCGGATTCGTGGACATGGAACCACGGGAAGCCCGAACCAGAACGCGCTGATCGAAATCGATGGCCAGATGGAGCCGCTCACGCAGGCCGTCGAAGTGAACATGACGGTGCGGGGAAGAAATCTCACTGCCGAGCCGGCGCTGACTGTCGCATTTTCGCCGAGAACCCGCCAAGCCCTCACTTATTTCGATTCGCCCGGCAAGGGGGAGTTTCCAAAGTTCGCCGGCAATTTTGTTTGCACGATTCATCGGCTTCCCGGGATCATTTCGCATTGGAATATTTCCACCGCCATTCATCTCGACGATGCCGCCGGGTCGCTGGTCAGTTTTCCTTATGCGATGGATCACGGCACCGGCGACCTGACGGTTTTTGATGATCACATTCAGATCAAGGAAGTACATTTCAAGCACGGCCCGGCGGATGT
>DATAPK010000127.1:0-5420 GCA_036265245.1 Tepidisphaeraceae bacterium
CGATCGAGGAATCCTGTGAGCGAATCGAACCCACCACAGCTATCGACTTCGACTCGTCTCCTTCTGGACACGAACGTAGCGATTGACTTCATCAACAAACCTTCCATCGCCCTTGCGCGCATGGCGCCAGGCACTGCAATGTACGTTTCGTCAGTGATCCTCGGTGAACTCTTTTTCGGTGCCCGCAATTCCTCGCGGTTACAAGTGAATCTCGCAAATGTCGAGCATTTTGCTGCTGCCATGAACATGCTGATGGTTGATACGGGAACCGCCCGGCTGTACGGGGAAATCCGCAAGTCTCTGGAAACAAAAGGCCGCCGAATTCTTGAGAACGACATCTGGATCGCCGCAACGGCTATCCTGCACAGTCTTCCATTAGCGACCCGTGATTCTCACTTTGATTATGTAGATGGCCTTAAGATTTTGCCCTGGTAAACCATGTCCCTCAACGACCAACTCTCCGAACTCTTTCATAACTTCGCCGCCCTCATGGAACTCAAGGGCGAGAATGTCTTCAAGGTCATCGCCTTCCAAAAAGTCGGCCGGATTATTCGCGAGCTGAATATCGATCTGAAAAAATGCATCGAGGAAGGCAAGCTCTGCGAGATCGAAGGCATCGGCAAATCCTCCCAGCAGATCATCGAAGAGTTTGTCGAAACCGGAAAAAGCAGCGCATATGAAGATCTGGCCAAATCCGTGCCCGAAGGATTAGTGCCCATGCTGGGCATCGAAGGAATCGGCCCCAAGACGATCAATCTGTTTTGGAAGCAACTCGATATCACCAGCCTCGATCAATTGAGCAAAGCGATCGCCGATGGAAAGCTCGCGAAAATCAAAGGCATGGGCGAAAAGAAGATCGCGGCGATTCTGAAGGGAATTGAAAATTACAAATCCCGACTCAACGCCGACGGAAGCGTGCCCCGGCGAACCGGTATCGCCGACGCGATGGAACAGGCCGAGCCCCTCGTCGAGGCCGTAAGAAAAATCCCCGGCGTCGCCCGTGCCGAAATCGCCGGAAGCCTGCGGCGACGCAAAGAAACCATCGGCGACGTCGATCTCATCGCCGCCGTGAAAAATCTCTCCGACGCCGGAAAAGTAATCGAAGAATTCGTCAAATTACCCGGCGTCGTTCAAACCCTCGGCGCCGGCGAAAGCAAAGCCAGCGTCAAAGTCGCCAACGGCATGCAGGTCGATCTGCGCGTCGTCCCCCGCGAAAACTTCGGAGCCGCGTTGATGTATTTCACAGGCTCAAAAGAACACAACGTCAAAATCCGCGGCCTCGCACAGAAACAAAAAATGACGCTCAACGAGTGGGGGCTCTACGAGATCGCAAAATACGAGAAGGCCAAAAAGGAAACCGCCAAACCCCCGCCCATCAAAGCCGTCGCCAGCGAATCCGAAGAGTCGATCTATCAATCACTGGGAATAGTGTACGTCGAGCCCGAGATGCGAGAAGATTTTGGCGAGGTCGAGCTCGCGCGAGACAACAAGCTGCCCAAGCTCATCACCCTCAAGGACATTCGCGGCGACCTGCACACGCATACGAATGCTTCGGATGGCCGAAACACAATCGAAGAAATGGCCGCCGCCGCAAAAGCCGCCGGCTATGAATTCCTCGCCATTACCGACCATTCCAAGGCCATGGCGATGGCCAACGGCCTCACGGTTGATCGCCTGATCAAGCACATCGAGCAAATTCACAAGGTTTCCGACAAGCTCAAAGGCATCACGCTGCTCGCCGGGGCAGAGGTCGATATTCTCGCCGATGGCCGGATGGATTACGAAGACGATGTGCTCAAATTGCTCGACATCGTCGTCGCCTCTCCGCACGTTTCGCTCAAGCAGGACACGAAAAAAGCAACGGACCGGCTGCTTCGCGCGATCGACAATAAATACGTCAACATCATCGGCCATCCCACCGGCCGGCTGATCAACACCCGCGAGGGGTTGCCCCTGGAAATGGATAAACTCTTCAAAGCCGCCGCCGCAAACGGAACCGCCCTCGAGATCAACGCCGGCTATCCCCGCCTCGATCTGAACGATATCCACGCGCGGGCCGCATTGGCCGCAGAGTGCATGCTCGCCATCGACACCGATTCCCACACCGCCAACTTCGAAGAAATCAAATGGGGCATCGGCGTCGCCCGCCGCGCCTGGGCCACACCAAAAAATGTCATCAACTGCATGAAGCTGCCCGACCTGAAAAAATTCCTCGCCGCCAAACGCGGCAGATAAACTCCAAAGTCTTTGTGTGCCTTTGTGTTTCTGTGTTCGTTTGAAGGATTTGTTGGAGAAGACAAAATAAAAACGGGCCGAAAGGGAGCCACCTCTTTCGACCCGTGAGATTAACTATCGGAAAACATACACCACATAGGCGCGGCGTCAATACTTGTTGTGGAAAAAAGTTTCCTTCATCCGCTCACTCACTCAACTCCTGAATCAGCGGCGCGATCTGTTGCCAGATGCTTTTGTCGCGCGCGGCGAACAAAAGATTCGTCCTGAGCCAGTCGATCGGATTGCCAATGTCATGTCGCCGCCCGCGCAGCACGACGCCATGAATCGGCTCGCGCGCGAGCAACAACTTCAGCGCATCCGTCAGTTGAATCTCACCGCCTGCCCCGGCTTTTGTCTCATTCAGGCAATCAAAGATCGCCGGCGTAAGCACATATCGCGCCGCGATCGCATATCGACTCGGCGCCTGCTCCGGCGAAGGCTTTTCAATAAGCGTGTTGAGCTTAAGCACGCCAGGCTGAACCTCATCGCCGCCCACAATCCCATAGCGACTGACCTTTTCGAGCGGCACTTCCTCCAGTCCGATAATGGAAGTTCCATATCGGCGATAAGCCTCGATCAATTGATTCGATGGAGATTCGCCGCTGAAGACCGCATCCCCTAAAAGGCACAGAAAAGGCTCATTTCCCACAATATCCCGGGCTCGCCCGACCGCATCCCCCAGGCCAAGTTGCTCAGGCTGATCGACCGCATGAACGCGAGTTTTCGCCATCAACGCATCAATGCTGGCGAGCAGCGCCTGCTTCCCCGAAGCCCGAAGCCGCGATTCAAGTTTCTCCTGCTTACGAAAATGTTGCTCGATCGCCTGCTTCCCTTGCGCGGTGACCAGCACCACATCCGTAATGCCCGCCCCAGCCGCCTCCTCAACGATATATTGAATCGTCGGCCGATCCAGAATCGGCAGAAGCTCTTTCGCCACAACCTTCGCCGCAGGCAACATCCGCGTCCCAAAACCCGCGGCAGGAATGACGGCAGTAGTGATGGACGGTGTCATCATTGGCGGTAAAGCTGCTCAAACTCGGAAGGAGAAAGATTGACATCACGCAAAATGGATCGAAGAGTGCCGATCTTCACATTTTGATTGCCATGGACGGGAACGGTTGTTCGCAAATCATCTCGCTGCATGAAGTGATGGGAGCCGCGCACGCGAAGCAACGCAAATCCTTGGCGTTGCAGAAATCGCACCATCTCACTGCCCGTTGGTCGGGGAAGTTTAGCCACGGGCAATCTCGGCCAGGTTCCAGTCTGTCTGTCGGAGATCAGGGGAGCTGACGCGCGCCAACGCGTCATCCAGTCCAAAGGTCTCGATATAACCCCGCAATGCTTCTTTCAGATCAGCGATTGCTTCGTCTTCGGTTTCACCTTCGCCATAAGCCGGAATATCAGGCAGACGCGCGGTGAAACCGCCTTCATCGGGATCGGAGATGATTTCAATGACGATGGAATTCATGTGCATCTCATTTTAGCCGCGTCAATCCTCAAAGATCAACGGCCTCAGCACCGAGCACCGAATCTCAGATAAGGCATCAACCAGCTTCTGATAATGCGCCCCGTCACGATAAAGCCCGCAGATCGCGCCGCCACTGCCACAAAAGTGGGCGCTGGCCCCGACGCTTCTCGCCACCTCCACCATCTTCAAATTCTCCGGCGCGATGTTCATGATCCGCTGGCGAAGCGAAAAATTCTGATCGATCACCTGCCCAAGCATCTCCCAATCACCGCTCAGGATCGCCGCCTTCCCACGATCGGTCAGTTGCCGATACTCCGCCATCGTATCGACCACCGTTTTGTCCCCGCGATTCCACAACTCGCGAAGATTTCGGTGCGGCACATCGCTCACCTCCGCCCGGCTCGGGTCATACGCCACATAAAGCGGCGGCATTTTCGACGGCCGAAGATTTTCATATTCACCAAAGCCTCGCGATTCCAGAAGCCCCCGCTCAAAATCCATGAACACAATGCCTTCGTAATTCTGGATCACGCGATCCTGCAACCCCGCAGCGATATTCAACTCCTCCCGTTCGACCGAAAGCGTCAACCCCGGCAGAAGATGCAGCGGAATATCGATCTCATAAAACTGCATCAACGCGCGAATCGTCGCGACAATAATCGCGCTCGACCCGGAAAGCCCAACCAGCCGCGGGATATCGGATTCAAACGACATGGTAAAGCTGGCGTCTTTAAGTGGCTGATTGTTCTTATGGCACCATTCATGGAATTTTTTGACGGCCGCCTTAATGAGCCGCATGCCGCCATAATAACCATGCAGTTTCACGTCGCGAATAAAGGAAGCAACACTGTCAAAATGCGCCAGATCGCCATGCCCGGGCACGATCTCAAAGTGCGGGCTTTCCCACAGATTCACCGTCGCGGTGAAATTGTGGATGACGAACGAAATCGTCTTGCCGAAATATCCGTCGGACGGATTGCCGACCAAACCCGCGCGGGCATGTGCTTTGCCGGTGATGATCATAATGGAGTGGGGGATGGCGCGACCGGATCGCTGGTGAATTCTAGCAACTGTGCGGGCAAAACGGTTGCACGCAATGGCACGCCGGTTCTCGCGTTCCCCGCGATGATGGAAATCTCACCCGCATCCTGCGATTGCAACCGCTGCAAAATGTAACTCCCCATCGCCGGCGTGATGCGCAGGTTTTGCTTCAGGAGCGCCTGCTGAATGTCGTTGAGTTCCAAGAACTGCTCCTTCCTGTCCCATGGCCAAAGCCATGAACCCTATTTCGCCAGATCATACAGGAAATATTTGTCGTCGGCATGGGGAACCAAAATCAGTTTGTCATCGTAGCGCGCATCCAGATGCTGGGTGGCCACGACATACCGGGCGTCGTATTTTCGCGCGACCGCAAAAAGCTCCTCCGCCGTTCGATGGTCATAAATCCTCCCAATCGCCGGCCCAACCTTATCAAAACCATTCGGCAACTGCTTCTGCAAATCATCCAGCCCAAGCACATCGCGCAGCCGCTGCGACCATTCAGCCAATTCGCTCCCCAGTTGCGGCACCGCTTTGAAATTGACGATAATGGCCCGCTGCGCCTGAAGCCGAAACTCGCTTTCATTGGGCGGCACAAGAAAAACCGCGTCAATAGGCGTATTTTCCCGCGCATAATCCG
>DATAPK010000128.1:0-6087 GCA_036265245.1 Tepidisphaeraceae bacterium
GCCGCCGGAGGAATTGTGCAGGTTGGTGGATGAGGCGCATGCGCGGGGGATGCGGGTGGTTATCGATGGTGTGTATAACCACGCGAATTCGGAATCGCCGCTGACGAAGATTGCGTTTGAGTATTGGTATTACAAGGACAACCCGGACGGCAAGGATTTGGACTGGGGGCCGAAGTTTAATTACGCGCATTACGATGAGAAGTACAAAGTTTTTCCGGCGAGGAAATATGTGATCGAGTCGATTCAGTTTTGGATTGAGAAATTTCACATCGACGGCATTCGGTTCGATGCGACGCGGGCGATCAAGGATTTTAATGTGATGCGCGAGCTGACGGATGCGGCGTTCGCGAAGATCAACGGGATGAAGCCGTTTATCACGATCGCGGAGCATGTGTCGGAAGATCCGACGATCACGGGCCGGCCGAACGAGGGGCCGATGAACGCGGCGTGGCATGATTCGTTTGGAAAATTGCTGCAGGCGATCATCACTTGCCATGAGCGTGAAGGACATCAGCCTGGGAATCTGGATGAGCTTGAGACGATGAGCGATCCGTCCAAAAACGGATATAAGGAGGGAACGCGAACGATCAATTACATCACCAGTCACGATCACGATCGCGAGATGCGAATGCTTGGGGAAGAGGCGAAGATATTTGACGATTGCGCATTTAGGCGATGCAAGCTGGGAGCGGCCATTCTGCTGACAGTGCCTGGCATTCCCATGCTTTGGATGGGGACGGAATTCGGATTTGCCAAGGAAAAGAGTTTGGACCCACGTCCGCTGGACTGGAATCTTCTAAAGAATCAATCGAACCAGGATTTGCTGAACATCACGAAGGCGCTGGCCCATATTCGACGGAACAATCCGGCGTTGCGGACGGATAATTTCCAGGTGGTTCTCAAGGATAAAGAACGATTGCTGTTTGGATATAAGCGGTGGGACGGCGGCGGGAACGTGGTGCTGGTGGTGGCCAACATCAAAGACCAGCCGAGTGGGGAATTTGTGATCGAGAAGGTCGGCCTGGAAGACGGCAAATGGAAAGATGCGATCCATGGAAATGAAATCAAAGTAGAAGGAGGTGTTTTGAAAGACACGCTGGGGGCGAGCGAAGTCAAAATCTTTATCAAGCAGGCGTGAAAGGCGGATCAGTGGATTTGAAAACCGGCGATCTTCTTTGGCCTGCGTTGACGCAAAACGCGCCGGGATTTGGGCGGCTTGAAGAGGATTGCCGGTGCGAGGTGGCGATCATTGGCGGCGGAATTACCGGTGCGCTGATGGCGGTGGCGCTGGCGGAAGAGGGGATTGAGACGGTGGTTGTCGATCGACGCAAGCCGGGCATGGGGAGCACAGCGGCTTGCACGGCGCTGGTGTTGTATGAGATCGATCAGCCGCTCGTTCAACTTGAACAGGATGTCGGAACGGCACATGCCCGGCGGGCATATCGCGCGACGCGGCGGGCGCTGGATGATCTGGCTGAGGTGATTGCGCGATATGAAATCGATTGCGGCTTGAAGAGGCGAGGCAGCTTGTATCTGGCGAAGAAAGATAAGGATGTGGATTGGTTTGCGGAGGAGATTGAAGCGCGGCGGCAGATTGGGATTGAGGTGGAATTGATTCTGAGGGATGAGCTTGAAGAGCGATTTGGTTTGCGGCGGCCGGGAGCGATTCATTCGCCGGCGGCGTGGGAGGTTGATCCGTATCGCCTGACGCTGGGCTTGCTGGAAAACGCGGCGGAGTTGGGGGTTCGGGTGTTTCAAGAGACGGATGCGGAGCCGGAGGATTTGAGCGAGCACAAACAGGTGCTGCGGGCGAGCAAGGGAGCGAGGATTGTTTGCGACCGGGTGGTTATTGCGACGGGATATGAAACGCCTGAAGAATTTCGACCGGTGGGAAAGTATTGCAAGCTGCACAGCACTTATGTTTTGGCGAGCGAGCCGCTGGAAGAAGGGATTGAGCCTTGGGCGGATTCGATGGTGATTTGGGAGACAGGCGATCCGTATTTGTATGCAAGGCGGGCGGGAAAGCGTGTGATTGTTGGCGGCGCGGATGAGCCGTTTTCGGATGCGAAGAAAAGAGATACGTTGATCGAGAAGAAAATCGGCGTGCTGATGGAGCAGTTTTCGACGTTATGCCCGGGAATTCGCATCATTCCGGAGCGCGTGTGGGCGGGGACGTTTGCGACGACGGAGGATGGATTGCCGTACATCGGGACGTTGCGGCAGTGGCCGGGGTGCCGGTTTGCGCTGGGGTATGGGGGCAACGGGCTGACGTTCAGCATGTTGGCGGCGCAAATTATTAGTGACGACATTTTGGGGCGCGATAACATAGAATCGGAGTTGTTCCAGTTCGATCGCGACGGATTGCAAACACGCGGAGGTCATCATGAAAGAGTTAAATCCTGACAAGAGGGCCGACCGGTATCAGGCGGCGATCGCTTATGCGAAGTCGATGAAGGATCGGCTGGCGATGGGGTCGCGCTTTGAGGATGTGGCGCATCGGCTGGCGGAAGGGTGGGCGATGGAGCACGCGTGCGCGACGGGCATGAACTGGGATGAGGTGCGCGAGGTGATGGCGCAGGTGTGGGACGAGCGAAGCAGTGAGATGGCGGCGGATGCGATGGCCAATCTTGGGATGTTCGCCAAGCCACCGACTTTTGCCGAGCAGGGGCAGGCGACGCCACGCAATGTGGATGAGCCGAATCGATGATGGGTTAGGCGTTTTGAGCTCGCTTGCGCAGCAATCGGGCATCAAAAGATGATTTGTTGGGGATTTCCTGTCGAAAAATTCGTGAAACCATGCGGCACGCCACTTGTTAGTGGGGTCGCGCGCATGAGGTGCTGCGGTGCACGAATTGTCGGTGGCTCGAAGCCTGGCCGAGTTTGTCTGCGAGCAGATCGCCGAGATGGATCTGACGCACGAGCGCGTCGCGCTGGTGCGAATCCGGATGGGCGAGCTGTGCGGCGTGCCGGTGGTGGCGCTGAAGACGGCTTTTTCGGCGGTGATCATTGGGACTCCCCTTCAAAATTGCCGGCTGGAAGTTGAGGTGGTTGAGCCGGTGGTTTTTTGTCCGCATTGCCATCGGGAGCAGGAGATCGCGAGTCTGAAGGAGTTGAAGTGTCCGGTTTGCGGGGCGCGCACGCCGAAGGTGGTGCGGGGGCGGGAGTTGGAGATTGCGTCGATTGAGATGCGCGAGGTGGGGGAGGCGGGGGCGAATCTGGTGGGGTGATCCTGGGGAAGATAGACGGGGGATGCTAAACCGCAAGCGGAGGGGAGAGGGAATTAACGGACGCGAAATTGCAAGCGAGGGGTGGGAGTTGTGAGACCGGGGGCCGGGAGTGGCGGTTCAGCTATTGCGCGGAATCGTCGCTGGTTTTATCGGAGATCGTTTGGCGCGGATTTGTTTGCGGTGTCGATGCGATATCGCCTCGGTGTCATTTGCGTTTTAGTCCGTCGCGCCAGGCGATGACTTCGAGTTCGCCGCGGACGGCTTCTTCGACGGGGATGACGGGGTGCACCTCGAAGCGGAAGGCGGGGAGCATCGAGCAGAATTTGTGGATGGTGACCAGATCGTCGCATTCCATCAGCATGTGGCCGCCCCACTCGCCGACGCGGATGACGAAGAAATCGATTTTGAAGTTGCCGGGGGCTTTCCATTGGCCGAAGACTTCGAGGATTCGTTTTTGGGCGTTCTCGTATTCGATGGGGGAGCCTTGGGGGCGTTCGAACCAACTGATCACGTATTTCATGGTCATCCTTCTGAAAAGAGGTGAAATTTTCCTGAATGATCGCCGTTTGGACGGGCTAACGGATAATGTTCCGGCGGCCAACGCGACACGCCGGGCAGCATCATACAGAGAACAAATCTTTGCTAAATAGAGGGCTGTCCTTTTTCAGCTTCGTGCAATCTGCGTTGGCGGCGTGGGCGACGAGTTGCGGTACGCGCGTCGCGGCGATGCCGCGGTTCTCAGGCTTTTGTGCTGTGTGCCCCCCGAAGGGGCGCGCGCTCCCTTTAATGAGGCGCGGTTCCCCTTTAAAGGGGAGACCTGAATCCGGAGGCTGAACCGATTCTCACGCCCGCTGCATCGAATGAAAGAGGGTGGGAACGGAGGGATAATCGAATTGGACGAACTCGCAATCGAAGCGGACGGCGCGAAAGTCGCGTGGCGCGCAGCGGGATTCGCTTGGGACGGAGAGGGTTTGGGGCGACACTAATGTTAGGTTTTTGATCGCTGCTCTCAGAAAGGGCGATTTCTTTGACAGAAGGCCAAGCAGAGGGAAAATATTTTGAGCCTCTCGAAGCTTTATGCGTTTTGCATAAAGCAGGATTATCAAATGGGAAAACCACGAAAATACAGTGACGAGCAAAAAGCGGAGTGGCGTGCTCAATACGAGAAGTCCCGTGGTGGGAATCTTACGTCGTTCGGGGCGATGATAGGTGATCAATTCAGTCACCGCGTTAACTTGCTTGCGCAGATCATTAAAGATGCACACGAGTACAGCTTGGGGAACTACAAAGAAAAGCTGCTTTCTAAACTTATTGCCGAATCAATTCCATCACGATACGCCGTGGGAACCGGATTCGTCCTCTTTCCGAAGGTGCGCTCTTTTAATGGAGCAACACCGTTAGGATTTGATTCGATGAATCGATCCGACCATGAAGTCTCACAGCAGTGCGACATCATCATTTATGATCGCGAGCAATACCCCGTAGTATTCCGCGACGATGATTTCGTCGTGGTGTTACCAGAAGCTACGAAGGCTATAGTTGAGATCAAGGGAACATTAAACTCAACCGAAATCAAAAGTTCAGTCGATCACCTAATCGATTTCGGGCAGAAATGGCAGCGATGCGACCAATTCTACAGGTCTCGACATAATCCAAAACTACATGAGCCGAGTTTATTTGTCTTAGCGTGGCAAATCGGAATCAATCCTGATGGTACGCCTCAGTCGGATGGCAAGCGATTTCAGGAAGGGATTCTTGAGCGGTATAGATTGATTAAGACCACGAGCTTCGAGGCATTTCCGTACCTCACCTCAGCGTACATTTACGATGATACAGTTATACGAAGTACGCTTTGGTTCGAGGATGATGAGATGGCAATTGGATTTTCGCGTGAGGCGGGAAAGCTTTCTTATTTCGATCAGGATGGCAAAATCGTCGAGGCAGGTGATGGCACGATTTCCGGGTTAGTATCCAGTATCCAAGTCTCGCTAGACACACCTTTCAATCGATTCGTTTCTTACAAAGATGAAGCGGCAAAGACGAGCCACGCGGAGTTTGTGAAGAATCTCGACATCTGGCTCCGAGGCGCAGATGTGGATTCATTTAATTGGGCAAATCGTCGCAAGTCCTAATACAAACCCGGATCCAGGCCGGCTGCATATCTCCCAAATTTACCGCATCGAATCATCCTCCGCCTGATCGTGGAGATCGCTGGGCGTGGATTCGTCGACGGGATCGATTACGACTCTCGCGACGCGGGAGAAGATTTCGTAGGGGATGGTAAATGCTTTACCGTCCAGCGATAAAATCCTCGGCGGTCATTCCGATATCGCGGGCGATCTGCCGGAGGAGGGAAGGGGAAATATCGCGGCCGCCGTGATCTGGGACGGTTGTGGCACGGCCATCCGGGTGGCGGAATTGCATGTGCGATCCGCGCTGACGGACGCAAGCGAAGCTGTGCCTTGTCAGCAGGGCGATCACCTCTCGGGGCTTGAGCACTGGAAGTTTGGGCATTTATTCAACCGTCACCAGTTGGGTGCCGACGAATTGTCCCTCAAGAGTTGGTTCTCCATCCTCAAGGAGCATCTCGATTACTTCCTGGAGATTGCGTGTTAGCTCGTCCACAGTGGCACCTTGAGAATGTGCGCCGGTGAAGCCCGGGACGTAGCCGACAAGCAGACCCGTGTCGGCATCGCGCTCGATGACTGCGGTGAAAGTTGTCTTCATGTCTCTGAGTATACCAGTGTCGCGGAGGGAGTGGCTAGTCTTTTGGGGACTTGCAAACCCGTGAGCGACGAGGGGGCGCCTCGGTTCATCTATCGTGCCGAATCATCCGCCGCCTGATCGTGGAGATCGCTGG
>DATAPK010000129.1:0-10582 GCA_036265245.1 Tepidisphaeraceae bacterium
TCTGGTAGACGGGAGAAACTATGCGACCAACGGTTACTCATCTCTGGGTTTTGTCGATTGTGATTTCATCGATGCTGGCGGGGCATGCAGGGGCGATCGTCCTGGCGGATAAAACGACGCGCAATAAAACCGCGCCGACGGGTTGGGCGGCGGGGAGCGGGTGGCAATTCGAGGGGCTGTGGGATGGGTTTACGGGTACGCCGATCGCGAAGAATTATTTTATCACGGCCAGTCATGTTGGCGGAAGTGTCGGCGATTCGCTGGTGCTTGGCGGCAAAAGCTACAAGACGGTCGCGATGTATGACGACCCGAACAGCGATCTGCGCATTTGGAAAACATCGGCAAATTTTGGCTCGTGGGCATCGATTTACACGGGGACTGGCGAAGTTGGAAAGATCGGCGTGTTGTATGGGCGCGGAACGATTCGCGGCAACGCGATTAACGTCAACGGCACGGCGCATGGCTGGGGATGGGGCAGCAGCGACGATGCGCTGAGTTGGGGCGAAAACAAATTCAAAGGTTTTTTGAATGGCGGGTTTGGGATTGGACAGGTCATCGCATACAGCTTCGATCGCACGGGGCACGGCGATCATGTGAGCAATGAAGGGATCGTTTCTGCGGGCGATTCCAGCGGGGGTGTATTCGTCAATAACAACGGCAAGTGGCAACTGGCGGCGATCAACTACAGCATTCAGGGGCCGTTTTCGACGACGCCGGGCGGATCAACTTTTCTGGGGTCGATGTTCGACACCGGCGGGCTTTACTCCAATGGCGTGTTGACGCCGGATACGGTGACGGATGTGCCGGGCCTGGCATACGCGACGCGAATCAGCTCGAATCAGTCATGGATTAATTCGGTGCTGAATGGGAAGACGGTGAAATCGGCGGCGATCGCGACGGGGACGTTGGTGCCGGAGCCGGGGAGCGTGGCAATTCTTCTGACCGCGGTGGGCGGGATGATGATGCGGCGGAGAAGGGTTTGAACAACTTGCCATAAGGTGTCACTGAAGTGACACCGCCGCAGGGGTTTCATCTCTTGGATTTTGCTTTAGTACGAAGGGTGTTGGTTTTGCTAAACCGCAAGCGATAGGGCGGAGTCCTCGATGATCGCGGTGGTTTGTTAGTGTTCAGCGCCGTTCATGCTGGCCATGACGGGGCGAGGGGGTTCGGCGGCGTAGGGGGCTTTGCGGCGTTGGATGAGCATCCAGTTGACGAGATTGGATTCTTTGACGGCCAGTTGCCAGCAGTCGTGGTCGCCGCCGAAGAATTCGGTGAGCCGGGCCCAGCCGCCGCGCTGGTTGATGTCGCGGCACATTTCTTCCGAGCCGGTGGCGGGGACATAAGGATCATCTTTTGCGCTGAACGCCCAGACGGGAAGGAAGATCAGGCGATCGACCCATTCGGTGGCTTTGTGCCCGCTGACGGGGACGAGCGCGGCGAAGCGATCGGGGTGATGGGCGCCGACTTCCCAGACGCCGAGCGCGCCGTAGGAAAGGCCGGCGAGGATGACGCGATCCTGATCGATGTTCCATTGAGATTCGGCGTAGTCGAGGGAGGCGATGGCAAGGCGGTCGCGGTCATCGCCCTGCCAGGTTCCGTTGGATTGGGGGAAGATGGTGATGAAGGGCCACTTATCGGGGTCGCCGCCAATGACGGGGCCGAGGCCCGCGCCCAGGACTTTGTCGCCGCCATCGCCGGCTTCAAACAGACCGTGCAGGAAAAGGATCGCGGGATATTTGTAATCCGGTTTGTAGTTGCGCGGGATGAAAACCCAGACGACGTGGGATTGGCCGTCGACGGTGATTTCGTGTTTGGTGAAGCCGGTCTGGCTGGGGAACTGCGTAGTGGAATTCGCGACTGCGTCGGCCTGGCAGCCGGTGTTGAGCAGGGCAAGGCAAAGCAGCACTCCGAGGGTCATGCCGCTCACACAGACGCGTCGCCAGGAGATCGTTTCCATCTATGGAAATAATCGGCCAAGAGGCTGGATAAAGTTGAAAAAGGATTCATTATCGGACGAAGATGAGGCCGGGATGAGAGGATCGCAAAACACACTTAAGCTAATAGGAGCGATGGCACCCGTTGAGGGACTGCACATCTGGTTTTTTGAAAAAGAAGATCGCTGGCGGCCTAGCTAATCAGGGGGCTTAAGTCTTTCCATCCGTAGGCGAGTTCTCTCAGCAAGGCGCCGCCGATTTCGATTGTTTGCTCGTGAAGTAATTTAGCCCCCAATCGTTCGTAGAAACCTATCGCCTGCTTGTTGTCCGCCAGCACCCAGACCAGCGCGGAGTCAATGGAGATTTGTTCAAGATTCTTCGCCCATTGCCGCACGAGAGCCGAACCGATGCCTTGGCGTTGATGCTGGTGGAGAAGATAGATGGCGAAAAGCTCGCCGGCGAAGTTGGGGTCGCCGCTTCGTTCGGGGCCGCCGGTTAAGAAGGCAACAATCCCTTGGTCCGACAGCTCGGCGACCAAGTAGAATGTCCCCGGGTAGGCCATGTATTGATGGTGCCGATCCTCATGTTTTTGATAGGAAAGGCCGGCGAGATATGAGCCGGCGACGATGCCGCGATAGGTGGTTCGCCAGGAGTCCACGTGAACGCGGGCGATGCAAGGAATGTCTTCTTTGTGGGCGGGTCGGATGGTCATGCTGATCACTCCGAGAATCAGCATAACGCGAATATCCCATTATGGTGGGATGAGAAACGTTGAGCTTATTGATCCATATCGATTTTCGCCATCGCGTTTTCGGTGGGGCGGGGGTCTAGGTCGATTGGCCGGCGGCGTTGTTCGAGCATCCAGTCGACGAGAGTGGATTGGTGGACGGCGAGTTCCCAGCAGTCGTGGCCGACGCCAAGGAATTCGGTGAGGCGGGCGACGCCGTGGTGTTGGTCGATTTGGCGGCACATCTCTTCGGAGTTTTGGGAGCTGACGATCGGGTCGCCGCGCATGTCGAAGGCCCAGACGGGGAGGAGCACTAATCGTTCGACGAGTTCGGTGGCGCGGTGGCCGCTGACAGGGACGAGGGCGGCGAAGCGGTCGGGGTGATTCGCGCCGATCTGCCAGGTGCCGAGTGCGCCGTAAGACAGGCCGGCGAGGATGACGCGATCGGGGTCGATCGAGTATTGCTGCTCGGCGTAGTCGAGGGAGGCGATGACGAAGCGGTCGCGCTCGGGGCCACGCCAGGTGCCGGTGGATTGGGGGAAGATGGTGATGAAGGGCCAGTTTTCGGGATGCTCGGCGATGACGGGGCCAAGGCCGCCGGAGAGGCAGGACGTTTCGCCATTGCCGGCTTCGAAAAGGCCGTGGAGGAAAACGATCGCAGGAGATTGTTTGTCGGCGGAATAGTTTTTGGGGATGAAGACCCAGAGGGGCTGCGGCTTGCCGTCGAACATCATCTCGCGGCGGACGAATCCGGTGGATTGCGGGAACGCGCGGGTAGATCGCGAGACCGCATCGCCGCGGCAGCCGGTGCCGATCAGAATCAGCATCATCCAAATTGTGGCCGCGAGACCGAAGTGCATCGCGCGGCGGAAATCAAATCTGCCCATCCACACGACGCATCGACTGAGCAAATGGGGGAGTTGAGGAAGACACGATAGATTGGCAAAGCGTGCGCGGCTTGCGGAAATTTCCGTGGGCGCCGTGCGCGCGGGGGCGGAGGCATGATCCATCCATAACGCGCGAAACTCGCGATTTCGCCTGAATTTTCAGCCTAAAACGGTTTGACAATCCCAAAAGAATTTGCTGCTTGACGGTTTTTGCGGTTCTGCAACGATATATCCATGCGCAACATTTTAATGGCGGTGCTGGTGGCGATCGTGGGTTTGGCGGCGGCGCCGGAGACGCATGTGGATCATGCGGGGCTGAGCAAGCTGACGTGGCAACTCGCTGCGCGCGGGTCGACGTTTCGGGAGATGACGACGTTTGAGATGATCGACACGCTGCACGAGATGAATTTCCATCACATCGAGCTTTCGCCGGGGCAGGTGCTGTCGGCGGATCATGCGGATGTGAAAATCGATGTGGGAATGCCGGCGGAGGGATTGGATGCGCTGATCGCGAAGCTCAAGAGCGTGAAGATGGATATCGTGAGCTTCGGCGCGGCGGATTTTGGCGGGACGGAAGCGGAGGCGAGGAAGGTTTTTGAGTTTGGGAAGAAGCTGAAGGTGAAGACGATCATTTCCGATCCGCCGCCGGAGTCGCTGATTCTGCTGGATAAGCTCGCGAACGAATACAACATCAATGTTGCCCTCACCAGCGCGACGACCGCACGGCGATATGTGACCTGCGAGATTATGCTCGACGCAATGAAGGATCGATCGAAGCGAATCGCGGTGTGCGCCGATCTGATGGCGTGGAAGCTGGCGGGGCAAGATCCGATTGAATGTGTGAAGAAACTAAGCGGGCATGTCGTGCTGGTTCATCTGAGTGATGTGGATGCGGAGAAGCATTCGGTGCCGGTGGGGGCGGGCACGGTGGATGCGGCGGGGGCGATGACGGAATTGAAGGCGCAGGGTTTCAAGGGAATCTGCTGCGTGGACGATGACAGCGACGGGCAGCCGGCGAGGTTGGCGGAATTCGCAAAATCGGTGAGCGCGTTTTCGGATATGGTGACGAAGTTGGCGGCGGCGCCGTAGAGGATATCAATGGATTTTCCATCTCGACCCTATTTTATTGCATTTCTGGCGGCGAGTTTTGTGCTGGCGGTGACCCCGGGGCCGGGCGTGCTTTATATCGTCACGCGCAGTCTTGCTCAGGGGAGACGGGCGGGGCTTGCATCGGTGGCCGGCGTGGCATTTGGAAATCTCAGCAATGCGATCGCGGCGGCGGTTGGATTGGGAGCGTGGTTCGCGATTTCATCAGTTGCTTTTACGGTTGTGAAATATGCGGGGGCTGCTTATCTGGTTTATCTGGGATTAAGCATGCTGCTTTCAAAAGAAAATCGGATTGATGTTTCCAGGCCTGAAGCTTTATCCGTTCGCCGGATTTTCCGGAATGGATTTTTTGTTGCATTGTTGAATCCGAAAACGACGATTTTCTTCGCGGCGTTTTTTCCGCAGTTCATGGGGTCGCGTCATGGGTCGATCGCGACATATATTTCGCTGGGCGCGATTTTTGTCGCAATTGCGGCGACGACCGACACGCTTTATGCGCTCTCCGCGGGCCTTCTCGCGCCGACATTGAATGAAACACGCTCTCTGCGGCGCATCGGGCGCGGTATCAGTGCCAGCGTGTTTCTGGGTTTGGGATTGTATTCCGCGTTTTCAGGTCCGAAGCGCGCTCAATGAGCATTCATTGTGGAACCATGCCGGGCGGGGCATCGTCGTTGCCGTGATAGTTGGGGTTGGCGCGAGGATCGTAGCCGCCGGGTTGGGCGGGGGTGGCGCCGTACCAGTAATTGAGATCCATCTGCTGCTGCTGGATTTGATCGATGCGCAGACCAGCGGCGCGGCCGGCTTGGTCGATCAACTGGAACGCGCGATTTCGTTCGTCATCGTCCATGCGATTCATGATCTTGGCATTGGCCAACCATTGGGGCCGTTGCGAGCGGTCGGGATCATGGGCGGCCCAGTAGAGGCGAGTCGATTCATTGACCGCAAGACCCTGGGCGTCGGCGTAACTCTCACGTTTGTATAACGCGGCGACTTGCTGGAATTGCTGCAACGCGTCGGCGGGTTTGTTGAGATTCACCAGCGCATAGCCGGCCATCACGTGAGACCAGGTGAGCAGATTGCTGATCGTTCTGGCCTTGGTGCTGCGCGGATCGGATGGTGTCGGCAGCACTGCGCCGGGCGGAGAGATTTCGCGCGAGGCTTGGGGGATACGCGCTTCAAGCGAGAGATTTCGCTGAAGCGTGGCCAGTTCCTTGTCGGTTTGACCGAGATCGTGGAAACGCCAGGCGAGGTGGAGATTGAGCAGCAGAGTTAAACCGGCGGCTTCGGGATAGACCAGGCCTTGCGCGTTAGGCGATAGATCGATTCCGCCAAGCTTGATGCGTGATTGCTCCAGGGCGAGCGCAACGATGAGCCAGCGGGCGGCATCCTGCGGTTTGCTGCGCGCGGCTTCGATCGCGGCGCGATAGGCGGGGATGCGGGCGTCGGCGGGGTCGATCTTCATCGCGGAATCGAGAGTCGTCTGCGCGCTTTTCCACGCGGTGCGATCCATCTGGCCCCACACTTTGGCGAGGCGCATCGTCGCGGTGGTTTGATGTTCGAGAGCCCAGCGTTCTTTTTCGTCGGCAGCCTGATCTTCCTGGCCGAGCTTGAAGAGGGCGCCGATCAGGGCCTGGCGATTGCGATTGGAATTGGGATCGAGCTTGGCCGCCTGCTGATAATCCGCTAGTGCTGCGTTCTCATCGCCTTGATGTGATTTGAGTAGGCCAGCGTAATAAAAACCATCCGCGGTGCGGTTCATTTTTGCAACGGCAGCGCTGAGGCTTTGCTCGGCGTTGGCCCACAATTGGTTGGCGCGATCCTGAAGCGCCTGGGCGCGGTCGAGCTCATCCTGGCTGGGGTAATGCGTCCAGATGATGTCATAACTGATGCCAAACTGCGTCCAGGATTTGGGCGTGCGCAGGTCGCTGGCTTGATACGATTGCAGCGTGGCGGTGTTGTCGAGAACGCGCGAGAGAAGCTCGAGCAATTGCGGCAGATCGGGATTGATCTGGATGGCTTGGTTCACCAGCGCTTCGCCGTCGTCGAAATTGCCGTTGTCGAGTCGGATTGCGGCTTTCCATGTGAGGGCCTCGGCGTTGCGGGGGTCGAGGACGAAAATCTGATCAAAGATTTTGTCGGCGCGGGTAATTTCGGCAGAGCGAGTGTGTTCGTTGCTGAAACGGAAGGGGCGGTATTTCCCGCCGGGTGAAAGCTGCTCGCCGGGCGTCTGGCATTCGAGGTAGAGAAATTTCCCGAGCGCCATAAGATGGGCAATATTGTTGGGATCGGCGCGAAGATCGTCTTCGAGCCCGCGCAGGCGATCCTGATAGATTTCATCCCAATGTTTGCGGCGATTGTTCTCAGCCCGATGAACGGAGATGCCGGCGTCGACGAGTGTGTCGGCATTGTCTACGGATTGCGACGCTTCCACCAACTGGCGATCGCGCAATAGCGGATCGCTGGAAGCATCCTGATCGGAACTGGACCGGGCGTGTTCGTAATCGGCGCGCATCTGCTCGGCGGATTGAGGGTCGAGCTTGCGGGCGAGGGATTCATCGGCAGCGGCGCGATCGAGCCGGCCGAGCTTGGCTTCGACGATAGCGCGGGCGGCGTAGGCGGTGCCCAGGCGCGTGTCCATCGTCAGCACGCGCGTCAATTGCTCGCGGGCGCCGAAGAAATATCCCTTGGCCAGCACGCAGCGAGCTTGAAGAAACAAAGCATTGTTGTCGTACGGGTTGGCGGTGAGGACCGTCTGCAAATCGGCCAGCGCTTCGTCGATCTTGCCTTGCTGAAAAAGCTGCTGGGCGCGATCGAAAGAGGCGGCGGTGAGTTGGGGGCTCGATCCTTTTCTCTCATTTGCATAGGCGACGGCGAAGCCATGCAGCGTGTCCCAACGATGCTGCGCTTCCTGCGGCGAGACGTGGTCGAAGCGCATCTGGTAGACCTTCTCAGCGGCTTCCTGCACTGTGCCGGAATAATCGGCGGGGCTTTGGATGCGCGAGGCGGTGAGCGCGTCGCCGGTGAATCGGTAATACCCCGCAGCCCAGCGGTGGGTTGTCACATCTTTTGGATTGAGCTTGAGCGAGCGGTCGAATTCGCTTTTGGCGGTCCGAAGATCGTTGGTCATCATCGAGGCGATGGCGAAGGCGGTGTGATACTGCGCGTTTTCATCGTCCGCATCCGCCGCGGCGGCAAACGCCTTGGCGGCGTCTTTCCATTGCTGGTGCTGGAGGGCATCGAGGCCGTGAAGGAAGTCGGATTGTCCTGCGGGCTCGACAGCTCTTGCTGAAATGAGAAAGCAATTGGCTGTCAGTAGAATTGCACAAGCAAAAATGCATCGCATGAGGATGAACTCCCGATATGAAATTTTCGCGGATCAATTCCTGACTGGAAAGATTCAATATACCAAGTCGATGCCGGGGTTCATGTGGAATAAATGGCGAGGTGAAATAAAAACCGCCGCCTCGTTGGGCGGCGGCTATGGGGGCTTTTATTAAAGCGTGATCATCCTTCGTCCATGATGGTTTCGCGGACGACTTCTTCAATAGTGGTAACGCCGTCGTAGATCGCCAGCAAACCGCTTTGGCGCAGGGTGCGCATGCCGCGTTTTTTGGCTTCGACCCGGAGGACCTGGGTGCTGGCCTGTTTGATGATCATGTCGCGCATCTCGTCGTCGAGGGTCATGATTTCATAAATGCCCAGTCGTCCGCGGTAGCCGGTGTTGTTGCACTGTTCGCAGCCTTTGCCGTAGTAAAATCGCTTGCCCTGCACGTCATCGGGACGGAGCTCAAGTTCCATCAGTTGTTCTTCGGCGGGGGTGTATTCGGTTTTGCAGTTGGCGCAGATTCGTCGCACCAGACGCTGCGCGACCACCCCTTCAAGCGAAGCGGTGATGAGGAATGCTTCAAGGCCCAGGTCGAGCAGACGGGCAATGCTGCTGGGGGCGTCGTTGGTATGCAGCGTGCTGAAGACCAAGTGGCCGGTGAGCGAGGCTTCGATGGCGATCTTGGCGGTTTCATGGTCGCGAATTTCGCCGACCAGAACGATGTCGGGATCCTGACGCAACATCGATCGAAGAATTTTTGCAAAGGTCAATTCGATGTCGGCCTTGATCTGGCACTGGATGATGCCGTCGATGTCATATTCGACTGGGTCTTCAGCGGTGATGAGCTTGCTCGAAGGGTCGTTCAATTCGCGAAGCGCTGAATAGAGCGTCGTGGTTTTGCCGGAACCCGTCGGGCCGGTGACGACGACAACGCCGTTGGGTTTGTGAATCAGTTGGCGGATGACGGTGAGCTCATCGTCGCGCAGGCCGATCCTGTCGAGATCGAGCTGCACGTTGCTGCGGTCGAGTACGCGCATAACGACCGATTCGCCGAACATCGTGGGAAGTACGGCGACGCGAAGGTCGATGGGCTGGTTGTTGACGTTGAGTTCGATACGGCCGTCCTGCGGCATGCGGCGCTCGGCGATGTCGAGGTTGGCCATGACCTTCACGCGGCTGCTGATGGCGGCGGCGATGTGCGAAGGAGGCGGCATCATTTCGTACAGAATGCCGTCGATGCGATAACGCATCTTGAATTCATCCTCAAACGGCTCGAAGTGAATGTCGGAGGCTTTGTCCTTGATCGCTTGCAACAGCACGAGATTGATGAGTTTGCGGACGGGGTTGGAGTCAGCGGCGTCTTTGATCGTCTCAAGGTCGATCGATTCGCCGCGATTTTTCAGGTCTTTGAGCGTTTCGTCGCTGGCCAGGTCTTTCAGCACGTCGCTGATGCCTTCGGCGGCAGTATTGTAATGCTTTTGAATCAGCCGCTCGATCTGATCCGGATCGCCGATCTTGGCGCTGACGTTGTAGCCCATCAATTGGCGGAGATCGTCGAGGGCGCGGAAGTTTTCCTGCGTCGCCATGACGACCGTAAGCTTTTTGGTCGTCGGATCGAATTCGATGGGAAGGACTTTGTTGGTGGTGGCAATCTGCGCGGGCACCGCGTTGATGGCGATGGGCGGGATCGTCACGCCGTCGAGATTGACCAGTTCATATCCTTTTTGCGCGGCCAGGGCGATGTTGAGATCGGTTTCTTTGATGTATCCGAGGTCGATGAGGATTCGTCCGAGCGCGCCGCCTTTGCTTTTTTGGAAGGTGAGGGCTTCGACGACTTGTTCGCGAGTGACTTTACCCATCTTGGTGAGCACGCGGCCGATGGGGCGGCCCTGGAGCTGGTCGATCGGCGGCATTCCGCCGGGGCCCGTGGGGGCCGGGCCCGATGGAGTGGACGAGCCGCTGCCGACTTTGCTTCCGCCGCCGGTGCTGGAAGGCGGATTCGATTTGCTGCCGTTGCCACTGGCTGCGGGCGTTGCCGGGCGAGAGCCTGCCGTCGCGCTGTGCGAGGAAGGCGATTTCGGTGCGGTCACGCCGGCTTTGGGGGTCGCGGGGTTGCCTGTCGGGAGTCGAGACATCGTTTTCTCCATTTTGGATTTCGGATTTTGGATTGCGGATTGAGATCAGATATCCGCGATTCAAATCCGAAACATCATCACTTCTTTCCTTGCATTCGCGAGCGATTGGCGGCGATCTGAGCTTGGCGTTCTGCTTCGCTCTGCGGCGTCGCTGCCTCGGCGGGCTTGCCGTCGGCGGCGCCTTGTTCGTCGGCTTCGGCGAGGAGGCCCTCGTCTTCGGTGGCGGCGCCGATGCCGTGCTTTTTCATTCGATCGACCATGCCGCCGGGGTTTTTGCTTTTGTCGATTGCTTCTTCAGCGGAGATTCGGCCGGCCAGGAAATGGCCCCAGAGATTGTCGTCGAGCAACTGCATGCCGAACTTTTTGCCGGTCTGAATTTCAGAGTCGATTCGGAAGCTCTTGTTATCGCGGATCAGGTTCTGAATGCCGGGCGTGACGTACATAAATTCATATGCGGCCACCATGCC
>DATAPK010000130.1:0-7808 GCA_036265245.1 Tepidisphaeraceae bacterium
TAATTTTGTCATATTCCCCAAAGCCCACGACTCTGCCGTGGGACCCCAGCAAATCAACACAAATGCCCCATTTTCGTTTGAACACCCCCCGCCAATTCTGCTACCATCCCCCCGCACATATTTCGTGGGCACTTTATCGACAGTTTTCGAGAGGAAAAAAGATGTTGTTCATCGAGAAATTAGATCAGCCTTCCTGCGCCGACTTCCCCCCTCTTTTCGAGCCTCTCGAATCGCGCGTCATGCTCACCACCGCGCATCCGTCCGTCACCGACGTCACTCCGAAAAACGGCGCCACCAACGTCGCACGAAACATCTTCATTGCCTGCGATGTCCACCTTGTCGGCTCCGGCCTGGGTGTCGATCCTCGCTTTCTCAAAGGCAATGTCACCCTCACCCAAACCAGCAACAACAAATCCGTCGCCGGCGACGTCAACACCTCCGGCGGCGGCGACACCATCGTCTTCACCCCCTCCGCCATCCTCGCCTCCAACACCAAGTACACCTTCAAAGTCACCACCAGCGTCAAAGATGACGGCGGAAATTCCTTCAACGCCTTCACCTCCACCTTCACCACCGGCACCGCCGGCGGAACCGTCAACAGCAAAATCGCCTTCGATAAAGTCTCCCTCCCCAGCCCAACCGGCCACAACTTCACCGCCGTCGTCGTCGGCCCGGATCATCGCCTCTACGTCGGCGACCAGGGCGGCGACATCTTCCGCTACGACATCAATGCCAACGGGACCCTCACCAACATGCTGAGCATCCAGACTCTCAAGAGCCACAACGGTGGCTCGCGCACCCTCATCGGCATGGCCTTCGATCCGGCCTCGACCAAAACCAATCCCATCCTCTGGGTCAGCAACGGCGTTCCCTCCAACAACGCCACCGGCGCCGCCGATTGGACCGGCAAAATCAGCAAACTCTCCGGCGCGAATCTCCAAAATTACCAGGATGAAGTCACCGGCCTGCCCCGCTCGTTCCAGGATCACCAAACCGAGCAAATGTCCTTCGGCCCGGACGGTGCGCTCTACATCTCTCAGGGCAGCATGACCGCCATGGGCGCCCCCGACGCCGCCTGGGGCAATCGCACCGAACACCTCCTCAGCGCCGCCATCCTTCGCCTCGACACCAAAAAACTCGGCACAACGCCGCTGAATGTCAAAACCAAGGAAGGCGGCGGAACCTACAACCCCTTCGCCGCCACCGCCCCCCTCACCATCTACGCCGACGGCGTCCGCAATTCCTACGATCTCGTATGGACACACGACGGCTTCCTTTTCAGTTCCACCAACGGCTCCGCTAAAGGCGGCAACACTCCAGCCGGCAAAGCCCCCTTCTCCGGCACACGAATCGATCAGGCCACCAAAGGCCCATACACCGGCCCCGCCGTCCCCGCTCTAACCAACGTTCCCGCCCAAAGCGATTATCTCTACAACATCGTCAAAGGCGGCTATTACGGACATCCCAATCCCCTGCGCGGCGAATACGTCGAAAACGGCGGCAACCCCACCGCCGGCGTCGACAAAGGTGAAGTCGCCCAATATCCCGTCGGCACCAAGCCCGACCGCAACTATCGCGGCTTTGCATGGGATCTCGGCAAATTTGAATCTCCCGACGGCGCCATCGAATACAAAGGCAACGCCTTCGGCGGCGCGCTCAACGGCTCTCTCATGATCGCCCAATACAGTGGCGGCGATAACATCGTCGTCCTCTCACGCAGCGGCAGCAAAATCACCGGCGCCGTCGAAAACTACACCGGCCTCACCGGCTACAACGATCCTCTCGACCTCGCCGAAGACCTCACCACCGGCAACATCTACGTCGCCGAATGGGGCGGCCAGCGCATCACCCTGCTTCGCCCACACGTAACAACGCCGGCCCCCGCCGTCGCAAAGGCGACCGCCGCGCAATCGGTCTTCTCGACCAAGCCAACTGGTGATTCGCTCGCATCGCAGGTGCTTTAGAGATACCGAAAGGAATGGTGCACGAATCAGAAGAACTCGATGTGGTTCAGCATTTCTTCTTCCTTCATGCAAACATGCATCAGTTCCAGATGGGACAAGATTTCTCCAATACTTCGTCGTCCCTGCTTTGAATAGATAACGCCCGGATGCTCGATGCCGGACGCGGCGAGCAACAAAAAATCTTCGTCCTGTGTAAAAATGACTCGTCGCTCGCGATTTGCTGATGAAATGTGCTATTCGTCAGACGCGCCAAGAAGCCCCGCATCCTCTGTAGTTACGACCTCGATCCCACGACGACGAAGACCAACGGCAATCGCATACGAAATATGCTCATCAAGATGAAATCGAATTGGCATCGTTCCCACCCATCAGCTTGTCGCGCAATTTTGACGGGAATTTCAATTTAAGCTGCTCGACGATCTGGTCACCTTGATGAATCTCCGCCAGAATTGCCTCGCGGTGATCCCACAAATATGCAAGGGCGGCATATACGTCGGCCAGCATTAATTGTGGATATCCCTGAACGATCTCATCCGGCGAATGCCCCTGCAGCTCGTGCCAAACATAAATATCTTGTACACGAATGCGCGTTCCGGCAATGCATGGCTTGCCGCCCAAAATATCAGGCGTGCTTGTGATATGTTCCTTGACGGAGATAGCCATCGCATCCTTTTCAAACAGTATATCCAACCGGCGTCCGTTCGTCGCCACGTATCCGCGCAAAATGTGTGCACAAGCGGCACACTTGGTATCCTTTCACCCGATGCAAGCCCATCCAATCAATCGATTTATATTTGCCTTTGCAATCCTGATCGCGCTTCCTTTATCTGCATCGACGCCAATTCCAAACTCCACTTCAGTGCACCAATGGGACATCTTCGAGCTCACCCTCCCCGGCCCAACGCCCACCAACCCCTTCGCCGACGTCTCCCTCTCCGCCAAATTCACCAGCGGTGACTCTTCCTCCACCGCCAACGGCTTCTACGACGGCGGCGGCCAATACAAAATCCGCTTCATGCCGCCGACCATTGGCCAATGGCATTATCAAACCCAAAGCAACCTCCCAGACCTCACGAATAAATCCGGCGACTTCACCTGCGAAAAGCCTTCGCCAGAAAATCACGGCCCTGTCCGCGTCCGCAACACCTACCACTTCGCCTACGCCGATGGCACGCCCTACAAGCCGATCGGCACCACCAGTTACGGCTGGGTCTTTCAGCCCGATCCCTTTGAAGACCACATGCTCGCGACGTTGAAATCCTCCCCCTTCAATAAAATCCGCATGCTCGTTTTCCCCCTTCGTTACGGCGAAAACCCTGACAAACCCACTCTCTTCCCCTACGAAAAAAAATCCGACGGCACCTGGGACTACTCCCGCTTTGATCCCAAATTCTTCCAGCATCTGGAAAAACGCATCGCCGACCTTCGCGATCTCGGCATCCAGGCCGACGTGATTCTCTTTCACCCCTACGGCCGCGATGATCTACGATTCGATCGCATGGACCCCGCCGACGATGACCGCTATCTCCACTACATCGTCGCCCGTCTCTCCGCCTACCGGAATGTCTGGTGGTCCCTCGCCAACGAATTCGATTTGATTCGATCCAAGAAAACCGCCGACTGGGATCGCATGTTCCAGCTCATCCAGAACGAAGATCCTTCCAACCATCTTCGCTCGATCCACTTCAGCAGATACACCTACGATCCCACGCATCCCTGGGTCACCCACATGAGCGTGCAAAACGGAATGGCCGTCGCCGACTTTGGCCGGGCCACCTGGCTGCGCGATATTTGCCCCAAGCCCGTCGTCTTCGATGAAGTGCGCTACGAAGGCAACATCGAAGCACGCTGGGGCCAGCTTACCGGCGAAGAAATGACCGAGCGCTTCTGGTTCGGCACCATCGCCGGCACGTACGTCGGCCACGGCGAAGTCCTCGGCGACCACGCCGGTCATTCCTGGGGCTCCACCGGCGGCGACCTCCGCGGCGAGAGCCCGGCGCGCATCGCCTTCCTGAAAAAAATCCTCGACACCGCCCCTCCCGAAGGCGTCGAACCTCTCGATCGCTACTTCGAAACTCACATCGCCGGAAAAGCCGGCGAGTATTACCTCATCTATTTCGGCCCGGAAAAACCCGCCGAGTGGCCCTTCGAACTTTACAAAGACGCCGTTTCCGACGGAATGAAATTCAAAGCCGACATCCTCGACACCTGGAACATGACCATCACCCCCGTCGATCAAACCTTCACCCTCAAACGCCACAACCAATACACCTTCCGCGACCAGAACGACGCCAAAATCCCTCTCCCTGGCAAACCGTGGATAGCGCTGCGCATCCAACGCGTCCCCGACGCCAAGTGAGCCATTACTCCCCCCATTTTCCCCAATTTCCCCCTCATCTTCCCCCGATTTATCCCCGCGTGCCCCCCCGAATAATCTTCAAAATTTCTCCATTTACATCAACGCATTTCATCCTATATATACGTCGTCCAAGGAGAGAAATATGACCCACTTCACACATCCCATTTGCGGCTGCCGTTTATTCTTCGCCCCCTTCGCCATCGCATTTGCATTTGCTGCTATTGCAATAACCATCATCCCGCCTCGCACGCTGGCTGACACATACAACGTCAACCAGGCCTTCACCGACGGTTCAACCCACGCCACCCTCGTCGGCACCGTCGATATTCCTGAAGGAAACTACACCATTACCAACCGGGGCGCCAGCCCTTTCACTGGGGCCAATCTCACGTTGACGATCAACCCCGGCCACTTTGCCGTGGACAATATTCTTACGAATTCGATCAATGGCACCGGCCAGTTCATCATCCATGCGACGCCCACCCAATTGACATTTGACGTGGCCACCTCGGACAACAACAACCCCGCCGACCTGATCTTTTCCGACAGCACCACCACCAGTCCGCCCGGCAACGAATTCATCACCGGCGCCGATGCCATTCCCGGCTTTCGAGCTGCCGAGACCAACGACGGCGGGCTGATCGTTCCAACCACCTTTCCCATCACCTTCGGCACCGCCGTCCCCGAACCGGCCAGTGGCGCGATGGTATTTCTAACCCTGGCATCGCTTTATTCGCGCCGCCCTCGACGCGATTAAATCACTTCGTCTTCAACCTCACCACGCTCACCGAATATCCGGGGAACTCATGCGCAAACGTCGCCGCGGCGTCATGAATCTCCACTTGCTTCGGCGTTACCTTCTCAGGCTCATCGATCGTATTCACATCGCTCGGGCCGCCGCTTAATACCCACGCCGTTCCGTCCTTCTTCACATCTCCCGCGCCTTGCAAATCAATCTGCATCGTTTGCGCATCCGGCAGCGTATTGACGACCTTCAAAACGATATCGCCGCTCGCATCGATCTTGTTCGCCACCGCGAAAATCTTCTCTGTCGGCCGAGTCGTCGGCTCAATCGGCACCGCCGCGTCCCCCGGCGTCACTTGCACCGGCATCGCTTCGTTGCCGACATTTTCCGAAAACATCTTTTCGACGTAGTAGCTTGGCGAGCCAAAACTGCTGGCGGCGTCATAGCCGATCAAATCCGTCGGCCATTGCATCGCCCCGCGACCCACATGCACCAGGAGCGGCGCGTAGGAATTCATAATGACGACGTCCGCGTTGCGTTCGAGCCCTGTCAGCCAGGCCGCATCTCCCAAGGCCGCGCTCATATTCGGCGTTGGATTGCCCACGCGCGTCGCCCACTCGCCGACGAAGATTTTCGGCTTGCTGCGATCATAGTCGTCATACCGGTGCGTCCGCCCGAGCACATCCTGAAGCGACCTGAAGTAAAAATGATCGTCAATCACATCCGGCGTACGCGGCAGCGGGTTTCGCCGATCGTTTGAAGGCAGCGTCGAGATCAATTTCAGATCGGGATACTTCGCCCGGATCGCATCGAACAACTGCGTGAACCGATCGCCATAGGTGAACGGCGGATTTCGCTCCAGATTGTCTTCGTTCCCAATCTCCACATACGTCAGCTTAAACGGCTCGGGATGCCCATCCTTGGCGCGCTCCTGGCCCCACTTTGTCGTCTGGTCTCCGACGACATATTCGATTTCATCCATCGCCTCCTGCACGAACGGCTTCAACTGCTCGCCTGAAACCTTCTCACCGCGCAGGGTGTATCCCGCGAAGACCGCCAGCACCGGCTGCATCTTCAGATCCTCGCACCACTCGAAATATTCCAACAGTCCGAGCCCATCGGAGGATCGATATCCCCACGGGCTCATGTGCCCTGGCCGATCTTCAAGGGCTCCGATCGTATCCTTCCAGGCAAAACGCTCGGCGATACTGTTCCCTTCGAGATAATTCCCTCCAGGAAATCGCAAGAAGCCCGGCTTCATCGCCGCCAGCTTTTCCATCAGGTCGATTCGATTACCATTGGCCCGATTTTTATAGGTGGGCGGAAAGAGCGACACCAAATTCAGCCACACTTGCCCTTTGCTCGTCGCGGATATGACAAACCGATTCTCGGCCGACGCCGCAATGTCTCCGGTTTTCAGGACAACCGAATATTTCTTCCATACGGGTCCGACGTCCGCGATTGTGCCGCTCGCCAATACTTTTCCGCCTTCATTGCTTTCGATATCGACGGTGAGAGGCCCATGAAAATCGCCCGACGCCTTGGCGTAAAACGATGCCTGATATTCCGTATTCGGTTTAACCGGGATGCCCCAATAGCCGTCATTCACCGCGCCAACGCGGCCGCCCGCCGACTCAATATCCAACTTCAAACTCTTCTTTAGCGCCCCCGCGTTCACAGGATCATTGGCATCAATCGAGATCGTCCCGCTGCCGCCGCCCTCACTTAATACCGTCCAATGAGGCGGCGTGCTGGGATGAGTTGTGGGGGTTACCGGCGCCGTAGCAGGTTGGTTGCGCCCACGCCGGGGTTGGGGATAATCATCTTCAAGAATCCGGTTTTGAATCAGTTCGGCATAGAGCCCACCGTCATAGGAGTGATTGATTTCTTCGGTCATCAGGCCGTAAAACATCGGGTCGATCTTCACGCCGGCCTGATCGACATGCACGGTCAGCTTTCCCCCTTCCGCCAGCGCCGGTTGGGCGATCCAAGCGGTCGCCATTCCAACAGCAATCAAAGCACCCAGCGACCGATTCCAACAGTCCCGATCACTCCGACCCGTATTGTGATATTTCATACACGCAGAATATAACTGCTGGCTGGGTTCTCTGCGACCCTGATGGCCATCAGACGGAAGAGCGGGTGAAATATGAATATGCCACTGCCTGTCGTTTATCTCGCCCGCCACGGTGAGACGGCTTGGAGCCTGAGCGGGCAGCACACTGGGCGGACCGACCTGCCCCTGACCGAGCGCGGCGAGCAGAACGCGCGGCGGCTGGGGGATCGGCTGAGCGGGTTGAAATTTGCCAAAGTCTTCACCAGCCCGTTGCAGCGGGCCGCCCGGACTTGCGAACTGGCGGGGTTTGGGAACATCGCTGAGAAAGACCCCGATTTGGTTGAATGGGATTACGGGCAATATGAGGGGCGCAAGCGCGGGGAGATTCTGAAAGAAAATTCGGGCTGGCAATTGTTCCGCGACGGCTGCCCGGGTGGTGAATCGCCGGCAGAGGTGAGCGCGCGGGCGGATCGGGTGGTGCAGAAGGTTCGGGCGGTTTCCGGAGATGTTCTGCTTTTTTCCAGCGGCCATTTTCTGCGAACGCTGGCGGCCCGGTGGCTGGGTGTCGAACTGGATTGCGTGGCGAATCATTTGGTTTTGAATACGGCGAGCTTGAGCGTGCTGGGGTATGAGCATGATCTTTCTGAGCCGGCGATTCACCACCCGGGCAGCCGTCGCGGAACA
>DATAPK010000131.1:0-9436 GCA_036265245.1 Tepidisphaeraceae bacterium
GATTGTATCGAGAAAGGATCCGTATGAAGGGGAAGCTTTGCCACTGTTGGCAGTCTCGCAATCCCGGATAGGCAATGTTCAAGCAGCCCACGAAACATTAAACGATTGGGTGCGTCGATATACCCCAGATAAATCCCGGGCAACGTATTATGTTGGGCTTGTTCAGCGGCGAGTTAAAGCGGCGAGTTTTTAGAGTCTATGCACAATGTTGAATAGTCAATTATCTCTGTTAATGTAATTCATTTAACCTTGTACTATAAGGAGATACAATGAATCGGAAGCTTTTCTTGATGGCATTTGTTGGAACGCTTTTGGCTACACTGGTTGTTACGCGATTTGTTTACGGATTTTCTAATCCGTGTTCCTTTCTTAATCAAGACACGCCCGACTGTGGGGAGTGCGTACCTTACAATCCGGTTACGCAGGCTGGGCCAGGTTATCGTACTTGCATGCAACGTTCGAATTGTTTTCTCGAGGTATTTACATTGGGAAATCCTTATTGCCACTGCGATATTACAACTACAACTAAACCCTGTTATATTTATAACGCTTAACGGCAACCATTTCGCCTTTTCAGTTCATTTGCCAATATTCTGGTGAATATGAGCAATGCTGCGCGGTTTTGCATAGTCGCTGCCATACTCGTTGCTGCCATTGTTGGCTGGATTGCTTTTCACTTTGAATTGGTAAGCCGGTCGGGTATCGCTGGCAACTTGCCAATGGCAACACAGCCACGTAGTTTGGAAAACCCACACGAAGTGTCTCCTCGCCGAGGGGAAGTGCGGCCTCTTCGAGGCCCGGACGTCGAGATTCCTAACGACGATGCCATACTTCCGTTCGATAGCCTAAATGCTAACGATGTGGCTAAAATTTTTGCCCATCAATATGCCATTCCAGATATTGCCGCCCTCCTACCAGAATCATTGCATCCGTTGCTTGAGAAGGCTGTAGCAAGCCAATATCAATTTGCTCTGAAAGGTGACGTTGACGGCTTTCGATATGGGTTGAATGCCATGCAAGAATTTTGGTGGGATAAATCCATGCCCGAGAGCTATGTGCCGACGGACAAACAACTGAAAAACGCGATGGACTCAATCGTCGGCGGGCCTTATGTCAGAATGGGTTTCGCCGATCCTCCATTCAAGGTCCAAACCGGGAAACTTTTGGATGTCCTTCCCGATTTTGGAGAAGTTGATGAGCATGTCAAAAATAAGGCGTCAAAACAACTCCTTTTTGTGACGGTTATGACTGCACAGAAGATTACTCCATCCGCAGGATCAAACGCGTTATATCGCCCCAGCGCTACCATCTTTGTATGTGATCCGAGTTCAAAAAAACCCGCATTTACTTCGATCCGGACAATGAATTATAGGTCTCCTCCGAATCCATCAATTGACTTGCCGCTGTTTCTCAGTGGTCATGGTATGCAAAAATAATAGTGAATTAGTATCTATGTACCGGTCAATTTGGCATTACCGAACTCTCCTGCTCTTGTTGCTTCTGCTATTTTGCATCGCGGTTTGCTGGGGGAGTTACAGCTATAGCGGGAAATCCGGGGTCCCGAAACTTGTATTGTCCCCTTTAGAATGCGACTTGGGCAATTTGCCAGAAGGGATTCAAAAACACTCTTTCGTCGACTTCAGCAATGGTGGAGGTGGTCAATTAATTTTAGGCGATATAAAGACCACTTGTGGATGTACTCAAGCGGCTGTGGAGCACAACGAGCTTAGAACGGACGAACATTCGCGGCTTCTGTTCACAGTAAACACGGCAGGGCAGGATGGAAAGCAATCAAGATCGATTCTTGTCCAATCGAACGATCCCGCGTTGCCGCTTGCTGAGTTAAACGTGAAGTATGAGGTTTCTCGCCCGCTTAAATCCAATGTCAGCTTATTGAATTTAGGGGATGTTTCTCGAGGAAATACATCGTTGGGATCGTTTTCCGTCACTACATCCGGATCTGTTAAAGTACAGGCTGTTAGCACAGACGTGATTGGATTGTCCTTGTCTCTGACAAAGATGAGAGAAGAAGCGAGAGCCGGCAGTTGGCGTGTAGGGACCCAGGCAACACCTGATTTGGCTATAGGCGAGATTCACGGAACAGTGACGGTCGGGGCCGATGATAATGGGCAATCACTCGTTCTTAACGTGCCCGTGATTGGCACGGTGTCCGGTGATCTGAGTGTTTCGCCTCAAAGATTGTTGCTCACGCCGCCAACCGGAACTACTTCCTGGGCCGGCGATATAGAGGTTGCCAGTCGTGCGGGACAGAACTTTAAAATCGATTCTATTCACACCATTGGAGAATCGATATCCGGTGCACAAGTCGAGGTTAAAAATCTTGACGACAGAAGAGCGTATTCCATTCACATATCGGGGGAATTTGGTAATAACCAAAGTTCGCTCAACGGTATTCTCGAAATCAAAACTGATCGTCCCGATCAAAAGGAACTTCGAATACCGATATGCGTTTATGCTAAGCCAATTAGCGGTGATTCCAAAAATTCTCAGTAATAAAATTGCCGAAAATAGAATGGGTATTACGACAGGTGGGATTGGCATCGGACCGTCAATCGAAGATCATGAGCCGAACTATATACATGATCATCGGCTTATGGTTAATGGTGGCAGCGTTCGCCAAAGCATCGTGGAACATGGTGATACCGGGTGGAGAAGTCGCTTGGATATCAACTCATCGAACGATTCTTGCAATGGTGTGTGTCGCCGAACTGATCGCTAGTGCGGCATTTATTTCAGGCTTAGCTCCGATACTCATGCGCCGGCTCGGCATTCTTATGTTTGCCGGCTTCGCTGTGGTTTCCGCTTCTGAAGGGCTATTTCATTATAAATCCTGCCATTGCTTTGGTGCTATCCAAGTCAATCCCTGGCACACGGCGTTGCTTGATCTGGCTGCCCTCGCCGCGCTGGTTTACCTAAAGCCAAGTCGTATATCATGGTCTAGGAGTAGCACGATCATTTTTCTTGTTATGTCGATGGTGGGATTAAGCTCATTGGCGGCCGTTTGGTTTCATCAGTCAAATCTTGCCCAAACAGGAATTCTCTCATCGGAATCATCGAGACTGATCGTGCTTGAACCGACAACTTGGCTGCAAAAACGATTTTCATTGGCTGAATTCATTGACATCGGTCCTGTGTTGGTAAAGCGGCGATGGATCATTCTACTTGTCCATCACGATTGCCCGGACTGTATTGCCGCGATTCCGCTCTACGAAGCCCACCAATCACAATTCGCAAGCGGCGATGCACGCTTGGCGATCATCGAGATGCCGCCGTACGCACAAGGGAATGAAGAACTGCCATCAACTAAATCCTTTGCGCTGATTGGTCGTTTGAAAAATGACCGCGACTGGTTTGCCAAAACCCCCATTGCGCTGATGATTCAAGATGGGATCGTACTTCAAGAAAAAGAAGGCGAAGGTGCGGTAAATCCCGATCCCCAATGGTGGGCAAATTAAGATGGACATGAATTTCCTGCCAGATTGTCTTGCGTTTTGACGATGGGGAATTAGTATTTGGGTAAGTTTGCCGCACAATGGGGTGGCGGTGGACGTAGGAATGGCCGGCTGGCAAATGCCTGCGATGAAGGACCATCGGGGCAGAGAACGCGATTAGGATGATCGCGGGGCGGGCCGGGAAAGGCATGGATGCCATGGCGTCGGATCGCGCTTCCGGGCGAAGAAATACCCGACAACTTGCTCAACTCTGGCAATTGCCCCTGTTGCTCATCTCGTTTTCGCTATTTGGTTATGCGGCTTACCTTTTCATCGATCCGCAGCCGGGAATGACGGCGGATCAGAAGATCGATATTGCGCGGAAATATCTGGATAACGAGAGGCCGAAGGCGGCGCTGGAGCTGCTGAATAAGATTTTGACGGGGGATAAGCTGGACAATGAGGCGCAGGGGCGGGTTCACGTCATGCTGGCTGAGTCGCTGGAAATGGCTCAGAAAGAGCAGAAAATCAGCGTATCGGCAAATTATGCGCGGATCATCGAGCAGACGCAGTTGGCGCTGGCGATGGGGGTGAAGCCGGATTTCAAGATTTATAAGCGGCTGGGGGAAAGCTATGAGGCGTTGAGCAAGCCGAACCAGGCGTTGGATGCGTATCGCCGGGCGATGGGGATGGATCCGAACAAGACGCTGGCGATTCAGCGGAAGGTGATCGATCTGGAGCTGGCGCAGGATGATCCGACGCCGGCGGAAGCGACTATCGATGAATATCTGAAGAATCAATCGATCACGAACCCGGAGAAGGCGTGGGCGATCGGGCAGAAGGCGCAGTTGATGGTGGATGCGGGGAAGTTTTTGGAGGCCAGGCAGTTGCTGGGGAGCGCGCTGAAGCTGGAGATCGACACGATTTCAATGGGGTCGCTGAACTATCAACTGGGATATTGCGCGTTTCATCTGGGAGACCAGGCGGAGGCGGAGCGGTATCTGCGGGTGGCGAGGGATCAGTTTCAGGGGAGGCATCCGCTGGACGCGGATGCGTGCGTTTATCTCGGGAAGATTTGCCAGGATCGGAACGATGCGCAGCAGGCGGTGGCGTTTTTTGAAGAAGTGCTGGTGAATCATCCGGAGGCGAAGTTGGCGCCGATTGCGCGGCTGGGGCGAGGGGTGTGCCGGATCATGCTGAAGCAGGATGATGCGGGGTTGACCGATCTGCACGATTTGAGCGACGAGATTGCGACGAAGGAATCGCGGGCGAAATTCAAGGATGAGGCGATTGTGGGGTTGCGAAGGGCGTCGGAGTTGCTGACGCAGAGGCAGAATTTGACGGGGGCGCTGGAAGTGCTGGGGTATGAGCAGTTGCTCGATCCCGATCCGGGGGCGGGGTTTTATGCGAGATTAGCGAATGTTTATGAGAAGCGGGCGGATCAGATTGAGCCGACGATTGCGGCGGCGTCGCCGGCGGATCGGATCAAGCGCGATGACCAGGTGCGGAAGCTGTTGACGCAGGCGGCGGATTCGTATGTGGCGTATTCGCGGAAGCTGACGCTGGCGGATGACAAGGGATATGGGGATGCGATGTGGAGGGGGATCGATCTATACGATCGGGCGGCGGATAGCGTGGGGGCGGTGAATGCGCTGGAGTTGTTTGTTGCGGAGCGGCCTGACGATGCGCTGACGCCGGATGCGCTGCTGAGATTGGGGCGGACGTATCAGGCGGCGGGGATGTTTGACAAGGCGATCGAGGCATTTCGGAGGAATCAATTTAGGTATCCGCAATCGTTGGCAGCGAGCAAATCGGCGGTGCCGCTGGCGCAGGCGTATATCGCGCAGGGGCCTGACTCGTTTGGCAAGGCGGAGAAGGTTTTGCTGAGCGTGGTGAATAACAATCCGCTGCTGACGCCGGAATCGGAAGAATTTAAGCAGGCGTTGTTTGAGTTGGGGCAGTTGTTTTATCGAACCGAGCGATATGAGGATGCGGTTGGCCGGCTGAACGAGTTTGTGGATCGGTATCCGAGCGATCAGCGATTGGGGGAGTTGCTGTTTTTGATGGCGGATAGTTATCGCAAGAGCGCGGGGTTGCTGGATGCGAAGCTGGCGGCGCAGAAGACGGCGAGCGCGGATGCTTCTGGGAATAATGTTGGGGTGGATATCGCGGAATCACAGGCGGCGAGGAAGGATCGGCTGACCAAGGCGAAGGGGCTCTACGATCGTGTTGTCGATTTGTATAAGGCGAACCCGCCGACGGATGACGTGGCGAAGTTGTATCAGAAGCTGAGCCATTTCTATCGGGCGGATTGCTTGTATGACCTGGGGCAGTATGCGGATGCGATCCAGCTTTATGACACGGCGGCGTTTCGATACCAGGAAGACCCATCGGCGCTGGCGGCGTATGTGCAGATTGTGAATGCGTATTGCGCGCTGGGGAAGATGGAAGAAGCGAAGACGGCGAATGAGCGGGCGAAGTGGCTGCTGAGAAGGATTCCGCCGGAATCGTTTAATGACGGGACGTTTTCGATGCCTAAGGAGTATTGGGAGCAGTGGTTGAAATGGACGAGTGAGGCGGGGATGTGGTGAGGAGATTATGTCATTGGTCACTTGTTACTGGTCACTTGTCAAAGAGAAGACCAATGCGAGTGACCAGTGACCAGTGACAAATGACAAGTGGCAACGAAATTATTCTCGCACTGGAAGAGCAGGTTGGGTGCTATCGGCGGCTTGCGCGGTTGACGGAGGCGCAGCGGGAGCATGTGCAGCGGAGCAATATGGAGGCGTTGTTAGAGGTGCTGAAGAATCGGCAGGAGATTTTGGATCAACTGGCGAGGCTGGAAGGGGTTATCAAGCCGGTGAAGGCGAGATGGACGGAGTTTCTGGGGGAAATCGATACAGAGAATCGAGCGAAGGCGGAGCAGATGGTTGGGGAGGCGAGGCGATTGCTGGAAGAGATTATGGCGGCGGATCGGACGGATGCGCTGGCGCTGCAACAGAGGAAACTGAATGTGGGGAGGCAGATTCATCTGGCGAGCGGCGCGAAGAAGATCAATCGGAATTATGCGAACGCGGCGTATGGGCAGCGGAAGTCGAACGTGGATATTCAGCAGTAAAAGCGGTTGAAAAATACCGGTCGCGAGCGACCGGGCTAACAAGAGAAGTTGTTGGGATTATGAGTGCAGCGGTTTCACAGAATCCGGTTAGTGCGGCCCAGCGGATTGAAGAGCTGGGGCGGATTATCCTTGCTTATTCGGAAGTGACCGAAAAGCTGCAGTTGTCGCACGCGCAGTTGACGCAGACGGTGCAGATGCTGCGGGAAGAGTTGAGCGAGAAGAATCGGCTGCTGGAGCGGAAGAACCGGCTGGCGGCGCTGGGGGAGATGGCGGCGGGGTTGGCGCATGAGATTCGCAATCCGCTGGGCGGGATTCAACTTTATGTTTCGCTGCTGATGACGGATTTGAAAGAAGATCCGCAGTCTTCGCAGATTCTGACGAAGATTTCGGCGGGGGCGAAGCGGCTGGAGGCGTTGGTGGGGCAGGTATTGCAGTTTAGCCGGGAGATTTTGTGTAACACGCGGGAGATGGATTTGGCGGAGACGATTCAGCAGGTGGTGGAGTTGTCGGAGATTGCGGCGGCGAAGAAGCATGTTCGGATTGAGGTGAGCGGGCCGGGCGCGATGCCGATTTTGGGTGATCCGCTGCTGCTGGGGCAGGCGGTGATGAATCTGGTGTTGAACGCGGTGGAGGCGATGCAGGAGAGCGGCGCAGTGACGGTGCGATTTTCGGCGCCGCCGGCAGAGTCGGATGCGAAGCAGTTTTATTTGATTGTGAGAGATACGGGGCCTGGGATTCCGGCGAATATTCTGGATCGGATTTTCAATCCATTTTTCACGACGAAGGATACGGGGACGGGATTGGGATTGGCGATCGTTCATCGCGTGGTGGAGGCTCATAATGGGACGATCCACGCGAGCAATGCGGAGAGCGGCGGGGCGAAGTTTGAGATAAGGATTTAGTCATTGGTTACTTGTCACTGGTCACTTGTCAAAGAGTGGCCAGCGAATCCTCCGGGCAAGTAACAAGTGACAAGTGACAAAGGACGGTTCTTATGGCACGCATACTCGTCGTTGATGATCAGGATATGATTCGGGATTCGCTGGCGGCGATTTTGACGCGCGAGGGGCATGAAGTGATCGCGGCGAATGAGGCGCAGGCGGCGCTGGCGCGGCTCGCGAGCGCGAAGATCGATCTCGTCATCACCGATCTGAAGATGCCGAAGATGACGGGGATCGAGCTGCTGGCGGAGGTGAAGAAAATCAAGCCGGATGTGCCGGTGGTGCTGATGACGGCGTTTGCGAGCGTGCAGACGGCGGTCGAGGCGATGAAGCTGGGGGCGTACGACTATATTCAAAAGCCATTTGATGGGGATGAGATCAAGCTGCTGGTGGATCGCACGCTGGAGCACAATCGATTGATTCGTGAGAACGCGGCGTTCCGGAGCATGGCGGAGATCAATACGGCCAAGCCGCTGGTGGGCAATAGCGAGGTGATGGGGGATATTCGCAAGCAGATTGAGCTGGTGGCGAAGAGCACGGCGACGGTTTTGATTCGCGGCGAGAGCGGGACGGGCAAGGAAGTGGTGGCGCGGGCGATTCATGATGCGAGCGCGCGCGCGGATCGGCCGATGCTGGCGGTGAATTGCGCGGCGCTATCGGAAAATCTGCTGGAATCGGAATTGTTCGGGCATGAAAAGGGATCGTTTACTGGGGCGGATCGGATGCGCCGTGGGCGATTTGAATTGGCCGACGGCGGGACGCTTTTGCTGGATGAAATCAGCGAGATCGCGCCGGGGTTGCAGGCGAAATTGCTTCGCGTGCTGCAGGAGAATCAATTTGAGCGCGTCGGCAGCTCGCTGACGCAGCAGGTGGATGTGCGGGTGATTGCGACGACCAATCGGGATCTGGAATCGGCGGTGACGGAAGGGAAATTCCGAAGAGATTTGTTTTATCGGTTGAACGTGGTGCCGGTGGAATTGCCGCCGCTGAGGCAGAGGCTGGATGATATTCCGGAGCTTTGCCGGCATTTCCTGCACAGCATCGCGAGAAGAGAGAACAAAGCGTTTAGGCATATTGAATCGGAAGCGCTGCGAATTCTTCAGCGATACAACTGGCCGGGCAATATTCGTGAGTTGCAGAACATTATCGAGCGTGCGGGCGTACTCGAGACAGAACCGGGCGTGATTCGCGCGGTGACGCTGGAGCCGTGGCTGAAGCAGACGGAACTGGGCGGGGCGAATATCGATGCGCTGGCAGGGAAACCACTGGCGGATATCGAGAAGCAAGTGATTTTGAGCACGCTGCAGCAGTTTCGCGGGCATCGGATTAAGACGGCACATGCGCTGGGGATTGGCGTGCGGACGCTGGGGATGAAGTTAAAGCGATGGCGTGAGGAGGGGGAGCTGATTGAGGCAGGCGCATGAATTGCGCGGGAGCGCAGGATTTGCCGGAAGACCCCACGCATGCGTGGGGCTATATGAGGAAAACGCGTTGCGTTTTCTCATGGCACGCGGTTTGAATGGGAACGTCGGGCTATGTTCATTGATCGTCTATTGAACGAGGGGAATGGGCCGCTGCTGGAGCAGACGTTGCGCTTTACTGAGGCGCGGCATCAGATGTTGCTGGACAATGTCGCGAACGTGGATACGCCGAACTATGAGCAGAAGGATTTGGACGTCAAGAAGTTTGACGAGATGCTGACCAAGCGCGTGGCGGAGCGGGATGAGTCGGCGCCGGGCGAGGTTGGATTCAGTGATATTACGGCGGATGTGAAGACGCCGCACAGCACGCTGCTTTTTCATGATCGGAACAACCGGTCGATGGAACAGCTGATGACGAACGGCGCGAAGAATGCGTTGTTGCACAATGTGATCGTGGAGTTGCTGCGGAAGCAGTATGCGGTGTTGGATATGGCATTGAAGGAA
>DATAPK010000132.1:0-4872 GCA_036265245.1 Tepidisphaeraceae bacterium
AACCCCCCGCCAGCTCACCCCCCTGCCACGCCTCCACACTGTGGGCAAAGCCCAGCTCGTGCAATTGGGTATAGGCGCGCACGAGTTCTTCGCTGATCCAGCTTCCATCGCGGCGGACGGTCATGCAGGCGCGCATGGTGGCAGAGAAATCATGATTGAAACGAACCTCAAATTTGCCTTGCCGAACCGTCTGCTGAAGCGTGCGGGGAATATGAAATCGATCGAGCGGAAAGATGCCGCGCGGGTCGGCGGTGTACCAGCGCGTCTGGCCGTCGCGATCCGTCATCGGAAACGCGCCCTGGGCGTAGGCTTGTAAAAGGGTTTCAGGATCGAGCGCCGCCATGAGCGGCATTATACGCAGGCGGAGCAAGCCACGAAGGCACGAAGGAAACACGAAGAAATATAAAATCCGGATTTCTCTTCGTGCGTCCTTCGTTCCTTCATGGCTTCATGGCTCTTCAGATCACACGCCGCGAAGCTGCCGGTATTTCATCAGTTGCTGATCGTTGACGATCTGCTTCACCTGTGCGGCCAGGGTCTGATACTGCTTGCGGGTGGCGTCGAGGTCGCGATTGCCGACCTCGGTCATCGCGGCCAGCAAATCTTTCTGGACGGCATCCTTGGCGGGCTTGTCTTTTGCATCGTTCCAGGCTTTCCAGAGCTTGCCCAGCCGATCGCGGTCAGCGTCTGACAAGACGATGCCGTTGGGCTGCTTTCGGATATCGGCCAGCTTTTTGCCTTGATCATCCGTGAGTTGCAGATTCTTCACAAAGACCGGGTTGGAAGCATCGATCGCCAGACGCAACAGCGCCCGCTCGTCGGCGTTGATCAGCTTATCCACCGGATAATTCATTCGAAGCGGCGCGAACGACGTGACGGCGGGTGCTAACTGCATCGAAAAATCACCGCTCTGCACGCGGGAAAGGCCGGCACCCATGCTGCGGATGCCGGGGGTGTTCTGATTCTGGCGCGGCGGCGGCGGTTGTCGCGGGCCTCTGCCGCCCCACGGATCGGAGATGGCTCCGATCGGAAAGGCAACGCCCTCTCTTGGCCCGGAGAATTGTGACCACACAAACCATCCGCCCCCGCCCAGCGCAAACAAAACAACCAACACCGTCAGCCATTTGGGGATCTTACGGAAGTTGTCGGAAGTCGAAGCGGGCGCTTCTGATAAAGACGTCATAAATATTCCTTTAGGGCTGCGTCGTATCCGGCTTTTTCAAATCCCACGGATCGATGCCCGTCAGCGCTTCGGGTGGAAGCTTGGTATCGACGTGGCCGTCGTGATAGAGATAGTTTGATCCAAGCAGCAGACCGTGGCGGTATTTTTCAACGACGCGATCGAATTCACTATTGTCAAACGTATTGCCGGTCTTCGACGGCTTTCCCGCCTCCATGTAATAGTCTCGCTCAGTGGTCACCTTTTCGCCTGCCATAATAACTTCGGAAGAAGTCAGCCCGCCGAAATTGTGCGTGCCGGCCTTGATCGTCTTATCCGAGAGATGGCTGTTCAGCACATAAGAGTGCCCTTCCCACGGCTCATAATCCGCCGGGCAAACCAGACAGGCCGGCGTGTAAGGCGCCGCCGGATAAGCCGCCATCACCGCCTCCGCCTGCGTGTGCGGTACGCTCGGCGGATAAGCCGCCGCGTCATAAGGCGGCGGATCGGGTGCGCCCTTCATCTTGAAAAGCACCATGGGCCAGCGCAAGTGCGGCGGCAGATCCGTCCCCAGCGTCGTTGGATGGCCGGTAGTCGGGCTATTCGGGCCCACGGGATAAAGATATCCCTGGTTCTCGTTTTCATAAATCACCAGCATCTCGCCGAGAGTGCGCAGATTGGATTTGCATTTGACCGCGTTCGCCTGCGCCCGGGCCCGCGTCAGGGCGGGCATGAGCAGTGAAATCAAAACGCCGATGATGCCGATCACCACCAACAGCTCGACCAGCGTAAAGCCCAAGCGGTCTTTGGCAGCATGTTCGATTCGATGTTTCATGGGCACACCAACTGAAGGGAAAAATCGCTTTAACTACGATTGTAACATGCCCTCGCCTGTTTTCATCCCTTCTATAGACGTTTGGGCCGCCTAGTTATTCTGGATACAGGTTCAATTCGATCTGTTTAGCCCCCGCGCCCACGCGGAGATTTTTCGGTGATCCACCCCGCGTGGTCGCGGGGGCCAAAACGATCAAACCACACCACTGCCATTATTCTGGACGTTTTGCCCTTTGTCCGGACAAGATTTACCTTAGCACCCCTTGAACCAGACGCTGGCACCCATCCCTCGAAGGTTACATGCGGCGATCCCTGCCATAGTTGCGGCCGCTGCGGGATTTTTGCTGTTTGCCGTCACGCTTCGTGGGGGATTCGCCTATGACTTCAATTACATGGTGGCCGCCGACCACCGGCTGCGCGACCCGTCACAATGGGGGCAATACTGGAAAACCCGCTACGGCGAGGGCGTGGATAACCTCTATCGGCCCCTCACTTCAATGGTGCTGGCGGTGCAGTCCTGGCTGCATGGGTTCGAGCCAGATCACACCTGGCGGTTTCATCTCCTAAGTATTTTGATGCACGCCGGGGTGTGCGCGCTGGTTGCAGAATTAGCCAGGCGATTGATCGGATGGCGCGTGGGTTTGGTTGCGGGCCTGCTTTATGCGGTTCATCCCATTCATGTTGAAGTGCTCGGCGACATCGTCGGGCAGGCAGAGATGATGTGCGCGCTAGGCATCTTGGGCGCGTTGGTGCTGTTCCTAAAACGCCCGATGAGCCCGCCGCGCGCCTTGGCCATCTTTTTTTGCTTCGTCGTCGCACTGCTCAGCAAAGAACAGGGCATGCTCCTGCCGCTGCTGCTGTTTTTCCTCTGGATTTGCACCAGCGATCGCGCAACCGGCGGCGGCGATTACAAAGCGATGCAGTTGCTAAGCATCCTGCTCTGCTTTTCGCTCTCAGCCTACATCATCCTGCGCGAGGATGTGCTGAAGCTGCACTTCGCATGGGATCGCAGCTTCATCGAGCCGGCAACCAATCCGCTGATTCTCAGCCACGGGCTGCATCGCGTGCTAATGCCGGTGGTGCTGCTCGGCCGATACACCCAGCTTCTCATTTTTCCCTGGCGGTTGCTTCCCGATTACAGCGGCGAAGCAATCGGAGCCGCCGCTCATGTCCGCGATCCTTATTTATGGCTCGGATTCGCCGGGATCGCCGCCTGGATCGCGCTGTTTGCCATCGCGATCAGGCGAAAAGCAATCGCCATGTTGTTTTGCCTGCTCGCCCTCGGCGTCACGTACGGGCTGGTGGGAAATATCGTTTCATTGATCGGCACGAACCTCGCCGAGCGATTGATGTATCTGCCGTCGGTCTTCTTTTTGATGATCGCGGCGATAGGCCTTGCGAAACTATCGACTCGCGCGCTGACACCGGTGCTGATTTTACTTTTGTTGCTTGGCTCGTGGCGATCATTCACCTACGCGCAGCTTTGGAATGATCGGCTTCGTCTATATGAATATGCCGTTCGCGAGGAGCAGGGCGCGATCCGTATGTATTCCTGGCTTGGAACCGAATATCTGAACCGCGGCCAGGGAGATCTCGCCCTTGCCACGATGCAGCAAGCCCAGCGGAAAATGCCCAAGAACGCCGAGGTCTGGTGCAATTCTTCCGCCATCGCCATGCGCGCCGGCAGGCTTGATCTGGCGGATCAATATTTGAGCCGCGCCGAGTCGATTCAAGTTTCAATGCGAACCATCGCCCTGCGACAGGATTTGGCGTCGCGCCAGGCTGCGACCAAGCCGGTGCCTCCGTGATGAATCAATCCTTCAACCAACGAAAATCCTTCCACTCTTGCGTCGCACCAGCAGTCGGCCAGGGAAATGTTGTCGCGGCGGCGTCGATCGATCGCGGGCCATCTCAATCAGGCGATCCAGTACCTTTGGCTCCAGTGACATCGCCGGCGACCCGCGCGCGATGAGCCATCGCCGCGCCTGTTCTCTCGCCAAAATGCCGGGCAAATCTGCCAATGCTTCGACAGACAATTGCTCCGGCGGCGCGGAAAGCCGGCGTGTCCACGCCTGCAACGCGCGGCACGATTCGCCAAACTCGATCAATGTTCGCGATAACTCCGGTGATTTCTGCAGCACAATCCGAATCCGATTTCGCGCATACGCCGGCGACAAATTGCTCTGATCCTCACGCCACTCCTGGCCAACCGCGCGCAGATGCTCGCGCAGTGCCAGCGGAGAAACACCCAGAAAGGGCCGCACAATATTCAACCCATTGATCGAGCTTCGTGCGGACATTCCCCCCAGCCCCACATAACTCGACCCTCGCAGCAAGCGAAGCAGGATCGTCTCCGCCTGATCGAGCGCATGATGAGCGAGAATCACACCGCTCAGTTGATGCCCGGAAACAACTCTCTTGAAAAGCGCAATCCTCGCCGCCCTGAATCTGGCCGAGCGGTTGCGATTTGGCTGCTCGATCTCGCGCTCCACCTCATCCAGTTGCCCGATATCGCACGGCAAATTCCACCGGCGCGCCAGCGACTCGACAAAACGCGCATCCTCCGTGCTGGCGCCTTGCCGGGTCTGGTGATCGAGATGAACGACACGTAGCGACAGATCCGATCGTGGCCGCAAAAGAGACAGCATCGCCACACTATCCGCCCCACCACTGACCGCGACCGCCCACGCCCCCGGCGGGACAGTCGCGACGGTCTGGTCGATCTGCGGTGTGCTGGTCACAACATAAATTAGAACAAATTCCCCGGGGATGGCATAATCCTGTCAAAATCTTTCGAAGGAGAAACATGAACATTCGACATTCACTTCTCGCGGCAATGGTAGTGGTTGCCATGTTGGCTGTAGTGGCACGATCCGACG
>DATAPK010000133.1:0-8637 GCA_036265245.1 Tepidisphaeraceae bacterium
GGAGATCGGCTTCATGTTGTAAGCGCGGGGATCGACGGCGGTGGCGTTGGGGTTGAGATCGTCCTGCCCAAGCATTTTGACATAGCCGCCGAGTGGAACCCAGTTCAGGCGGTATTCGGTTTCGCTGATCTGGCTCACATCCTGCTTTTGAATTCCCTCGCGTTCGGCTTGAAGGATACTTTCGTATTCCTTGGCGCTGGAACCCCATCGAATGCCCAGCCCCTTTCGCCAGGAGAACATTGCCGACCCGAAGCCGACGGCGAATTGCTCCACTTTCACGCCTGCCCACTTGGCGGCGAGGAAGTGGCCTAGCTCATGAAAGAAGATGACGAATCCAAAACCAAAAACCAGCAGGATAATATTGATGGCTTGTTCGACGAATCCGGACATGGATGGGTTTCCGATTAAAGTTGGTGAATGAACTCTTCCGCTTTACTGCGCGCCCAGTGATCCGCCTCCAGCAAGTCCTCAAGTCTTGGCGACAACGCCGGCGAATGCAGGTCGATTGTACGCTCAACCACGCGGCAAATCATCCCGAAGGAAATTCGTCCGGCCACAAATGCCTCCACCGCACTTTCGTTGGCGGCGTTCAGGACCGCGCCAAAGGTGCCTTTTCGGTGAGCCACATCATATGCCAGCCTCAAGGCCGGGAATCGTTTCATATCCGGCGGCTCAAAATTCAGCGAAAACGCACTCCCAATGTCCAATCGCCGGCTGATTCCCTCGCGGCGGTCCGGATATGTCAGGGCATACTGTATAGGCGTCCGCATATCCGGCGGCGATAATTGCGCGATCACAGAACCATCGACAAATTCCACCATCGAATGAATCACCGATTCCGGATGAATCACCACCTCGATTTTCTCGGACGGAACATCGAAAAGCCAGCAGGCTTCGATGATTTCCAAAGCTTTATTAAACATCGTGGCGCTGTCGATGGTGATTTTGTTGCCCATTTGCCAGGTGGGATGATTCAGGGCGTCGGCAAGGGTGGCGCGCTCGATTTTTTCGATAGGCCAGCTTCTGAAAGGCCCGCCGCTGGCAGTGAGGATCACCCGGCGAACCTCCGCGAGCTTTCCAGATTGCATCGCCTGGAAGACGGCCGAATGCTCCGAATCGACCGGCAAAATTTCCACGCCATGCCGGTGCGCTTCGGGAATTAAAAGCGATCCGGCGACGACCAGCGATTCTTTATTGGCGAGCGCGATCTGCTTGCCCGCACGGACGGCGGCGAGGACGGGTTTTAATCCGGCGGCGCCGACGATGGCGGCCAGGACGGTGTCAATGTCGTCGCGGGTGACCATTTCTGCTAAACCGCCAGCAGCGATGTAGATCTTTGGGCCGAGGGATGCGATTTTGGGTGCGTGCGATTCGTCGTTGATGCAGACCGCGGCAGGATGGTGGATTTTGATTTGCTCGATGAGCTTGTCGATTTGCTTGTTGGCGCTGAGTGCGACAGCGCGGCAGCCATCGCCGAGGTTTTGGATGACCTGAAGCGCGTTGCAGCCGATGGAGCCGGTGGAACCGAGAATCGCGACGCGTTTGGTCATCGGGTGAGACTATACCAAGGTCTTCGGCCAAAAGAATCGATCCAGCGCCGATGCAAGAATCCCGCCGATGAGCAGCGCGATGTAGGGGCCGATGGAAACCGAAAAATAAAGCTGCAACGCCGCCGCCGACACACCGATGAAAATTGCGTAAACCGTCCGCCCGCGTCGGGTCATCGGGCGAACCGCCGGGCTGGTCGCGAGAAAAAAGGCGGTGAACAAAAGTGGCGACGCCATCAACTCATAATTCGCAAACGTCACCGCCAGCGCCATTCCGACACTGGGCTGGCGAACCACCACCGATTCCCAATGCCGCACCGACTCGTGAATGGTGATCGGCACCGGCAGCAGCAGGATCGCGACGTATGCAGAAACGATAATCAGCAGCGGAATGCGATAATCGATGACGGCGCGATACAGCATGAAGAGCCCGCCGATGATGACGGCAATGGCGCAGCTTGTCCCCATTGGCCCGGGATGCCCGCCGATGATCAGATCCTGCAAGGGCGGCATCTCATCGCGCACGAGCGTTTCCAGCGACATCGAAACCCGCGCGGGTTTTCCCAGTGGCGAGGTGTAATCGCACAATTTCTCCGAGGCGGTGTCTTCTACCCAAAACGCATCGCGATTGGGCAGCGGCGACGCGTTGAACCATGTGCCGCGCATCGACTCCATCTGCCCTGGCTTGCCCGAATCCATCACATCGCCCGCAAATACCCGGCTTCGCTGCAAAACCAGGTGCGGCACGAGCAGTGTCCCAAAGAACGCGACGAGCAACAGATGCGTCATCAACACCGGGTGCAGCCTGCCTGATCCAAGCCCGCCCAGAAACCAGATCATCGGCACGATGAGCAACCCCGACGCCGGCAGCAATGGCCATGTCGCAATCGTTGTATCTGAAGTCAGATGATACGTATCGGTCAGCAAATGCGGCGGAAGCGTCAACCCCAGCAGCAGCGCCAGCCAGAGCGTATGACCATAATGCAATTGCTGTCCGCGAGAACCGATTCGCCGCCAGATCACGATGGCGATGGTCGTCGTCGCCAAAATCACGGCGATCGACCCGAGCGCTCGCCAGCCATAAAGCATCAATCCCGCCAGCAGACAAAAACCTGCCCCAGTGACGTGCATCGCGAAAAAATGCGGGATGGTGATTCCGCCGTGGGTGAGCAGGGGCGAAGAGACCGCGCGTGGGATCGTTCCGCCGGCGGTTTCAAGCACCGGCGTCGGCTCGCTGGGCTCGGGAGCGATTTCATCAACCTGCGTCATCCAGATTCAAGATTACAATCAACCGCGGGCAGCGTACACACCATGGCGAATATCCGCTTGTGATATGTGAAAAAGACGCGAAATTGCAAGCAATATGGGCGAGCCATTCGGCTGGCGGCGTCGCTTGCGATTTCGCGTCTGTAGCCGACATATCGCCCCTCCCGTAAAATCGCGGGCATGTCCACTTCCGCCAAGCAGCGCATTCAGAAGCTCCGCGATGAGCTGAATCATCATAATCACCTGTATCACGTCCTGGCCAAGCCCGAAATCAGCGACCAGGAATACGACAAATTGATGCGCGAGCTGATCGATCTGGAAGCCGCCCATCCCGATCTGGTCACACCGGATTCTCCCACCCAGCGCATCGGCGGCGAGCCGATCGATGGCTTTGAAACCGTCACGCATGCGGTTCGCATGATGAGCATCGACAACACCTACGATGCCGACGAATTACGCGCCTTCGACACGCGCGTGCGAAAAGGATTGGACGGCGTGCAACCAAAGTATGTCCTGGAACCAAAGGTAGACGGCGTCGCGGTTAGCCTGCGATATGAATCGGGCCGCTTAATCGTCGCCGCCACGCGAGGCGACGGCGCTCGCGGCGACGACATCACCGCCAACGCCAAAACCATCCGCCCCATCCCCCTGCTCCTCAAAGACCACAAACATCTTCCCCGCATCCTCGAAGTGCGCGGCGAAGTCTACATGACCAACGAGCAATTCCAGAAGATCAACAAAAAGCGAGAAGAAGCCGGCGAAGAACTCTTCGCCAACCCACGGAATTTCACCGCGGGGACGCTAAAGCAACTCGATCCGAAAATCACCGCGGCGAGAAATCTCAAATTTGTCTCGCACGGCCTGGGTGAAGTCGATCCACCCCTCAAGCCCGACAGCTATTTTGAAATTCTGGATTTGCTCAAAGGTTTCGGCCTGCCAATCAACGAGCAGACGAACCTGGTGGACAACATCGACGAAGCCGTCGAGGACATCGAAGCCTTCGCCAAGATTCGCGGCACGCTGAAGTATCAAACCGACGGAATGGTGGTGAAGGTCGATTCGCTGGCGCAGCGAGAGATTCTGGGCGCGACGAGCAAAGCGCCGCGCTGGATCATCGCCTACAAATATCCCGCCGAGCAGGTGCAAACCGTTTTGAATGGTGTCCGCTGGCAGGTCGGGAAAAATGGCACGCTCACGCCCGTCGCCGACATGGAACCCGTCTTCGTCGCCGGCACGACCGTTAAACGCGCCAGCCTGCATAACATCGAGCAAATCCAGAATCTGGATATCCACATCGGCGACACCGTCATCATCGAAAAAGCCGGCGAGATCATCCCGCAAGTGGTGCTCGTGGTGAAACCCAAACGCCCGAAAGATGCCAAAGCAATCAAGCCGCCCGCCAAGTGCCCTTCTTGCAACGCGCCCGTGGAAAAAGAAGTGGACGGCCCCTACATCCGCTGCGTCAATCCCGCCTGCCCCGCGCAGCTCAAGGAACGCCTGCGATGGTTTTGCGCTCGCAATCAAATGAACGTCGAACGCCTCGGCGAAGCCCTCATCGATCAACTCGTCGAGCATGGCCTGCTTAAAACCTTCGCGGATATTTTTAAGCTAACGAAGGATCAGCTCATGAATCTGGAGCGCATGGGCGAGAAAAGCGCACAGAACGTCATCGATTCAATCGACGCCAGCCGCGATCGCGGTTTGGATCGCGTGGTGGCCGGCATCGGGATTCGCCACGTCGGTAATCGAGTCGCGCATGTGCTGGCCCAGCATTTTGGTTCACTCGACGCCATCGTCGCCGCCACCACCGAAGAGCTTTCCAGCGTGCACGAGATCGGCGACGTGATCGCGCAATCAGTTCACGATTTTTTTCACAGCGATTCGGGAAAGAAAGCGATCACGGCGCTAAAGCAAGCTGGAATCGATCCAAAGATGGCTAAGCCGCCAGCGGATAGTAAACAGCCATTGGCAGGCAAGACCGTGGTTATCACCGGCACGATGGAAAAATTCGACCGCAAGGAGATGGAGGATTTGATCGTCAAACTCGGCGGAAAAGCCTCCGGCAGCGTCAGCAAAAAAACCAGCTTCGTCGTCGCCGGCGAGAGCGCTGGCAGCAAGCTCGACAAGGCAAAGGAATTGGGCGTCGAGGTACTGACCGAGGCCGAATTCCTAAAGCGAATCGGCAAATCCTAGCGCCAAAAGCCCCGTTTAGCGCCGCCGCTTGCGGCGGGTGTACCCCGGCAACGCAAACCAAGTCCCATAACCAAAAATCCATTTGGATTTCCAATCCCTCAATTGGATGCTTCCCATCGGAAAGCATCATGAACGCGATTGGCCCAACCCCTGCCCTCATGTCCTCGCGAAGCGCGTCCACCGCGCTGGCGGAATCCTTCGGCGGCAACGCCAGCGGCAACCCCGCCGATGCCATCGGCCAAGGTGCGCTGGATTCCGCGCAGGGCCAACTCGATATCGCCTCCCTCCTGTCCGATCAGGCAACCAGCGCCGACAGCGTGCTCGATTCGATTGCCAACCTGCTCGACGATGCCAGCATGCTCGTCATCGCCAGCGCCGGCAACACACTCAGCGATGCGGATCGGCAGGCGAATCAGACGCAGATGGATTCGATCCTCCAAACCATCGACCGCCTCGGCAGCAATACAAACAATGATTCCAGCGGATGGATAAAACTCGGCGATCTGACCGCCGACGACATCGGAACGATTTCCATCGGCTCAATCGATTTCCTTCTGTCCGACCTCGGCTCCGGCCAGCCTCTCAATCTGCTTGACGGAAATATTAACGGCGCAGCCATGTCCATCGAGCAGGCGATTAACGACATCAGCGAGATGCGAGAAGAAATCGGCTCCGCGACGCAGGGCAGCACGGCGGAACAATACATTCAAAGTTTCACCGACGCGATGGAAACTTCCCGCCAGCTTCGCGCCCAGACACTCGCCGCCACGGGAAGCGGCACGACCGGATTCGGCGGAGATTATCAGGGCGGAATTCTTTCCCTCCTGGCTTGATTCCGTAACCACTGATTCCATTTGAGATGGAAAGTATTTGTTTAGCGCCGCCGCTTGCGGCGGGTTCTCGTCTCCATCCAAACGACCACCCGATCTCATCCATTACTCCCCAGCGCCCGATCCACAACCGTCCGCACCTGGCCGATATATTTCTCTGCCGACGCTCGATCAGGAGCCTCGGCGATAATCCGCATGATCGGCTCGGTGTTGCTCGGCCGCGCATGAACCCACGAGTTCGCCCAATCGATCCGAATCCCATCCTGCGTATCGATCTTTTCCTTCGCAAATTCCTGTTTCAATGCCGCGACAGCCCGCTCCGCATCCTCGCGGCGGCACTCGAACTTGGTTTTGACGATTTCATATTTCGGAATCTCCGCGACCAGTTGTGAAATCGTCTTGCCCGTTTGTGTCATCAGCGACAGCACATACGCCATGCCCACCAGACTGTCCCGCCCGGGCACGATTCGCGGATCGATCACGCCGCCGTTCCCTTCGCCGCCGATGATCGACCCTTCCTTGAGCATCGCCTGCACCACATTCGCCTCCCCCACCGGCGTGCGCACCACGCGCGATCCCGCCGCAGCCGCGATGTCATCCAGCATCCGGCTGGTGGAAAGATTCGCCACCGTCACCGAGCAGCTCTTCTTCGAAAGAATCCATTTCGCGCACAGGGCAAGGGAATATTCCTCGCCAATATAAGTGCCGTTTTCATCGATGATCGCCAACCGATCCGCATCGGGATCTTGTGCAAAACCACACGCCGCTTTTTGGCGCTTCACTTCATCGGCAAGCTGCGTGAGGTTTTCAGCGGTGGGCTCGGGCTTATGCGGAAATTTCCCATCCGGCGTGGCGTTGATGTGCACGACCTGGCACCCCAGCTTGCTTAGCAACGTCGCCGTCGCAACGCAGCCGGCGCCGTTCACGCTGTCGAGCACCACCTTGTGATGCTTTGAGGCAATCCCCAGCACATCCACCCGATCCACCACGCTCTTCACGTGCAACGCGTGTGTATCCCCATTTTTTTTCTGCGGCACGAGATGCTCGACGCGCACAAAAGCGGTCTTCTGATCGTCGTAGAATTTTTTGACCTGTTCCGCATCCGCAGGCGGAGGCGCGATGGACTGGCGATTCAGAAATTTCAGCCCGTTCCATTCAATCGGATTGTGCGACGCCGTGGCGACGATTCCCGCATCGGCGGAAAGATGCTTCACCATCATCGCCACACCCGGCGTGGTGACGATGTCCAGATCGATCACTTCAATCCCGCTGGCGGTGAGCGCTGCGGCCGCCGCATCGCGCACCCACGATCCGCTGGGCCGCGAATCCCGCCCGAACACCACCCGAAAATGCGTGCCGTTCGCCGGCTTTTGCGTCTCTTTCAAAAAGAAAGCGAACGCCGCCGCCATCCGACCAACCACCGCCGGCGTGAGCGTCCCGCCGATCGTTCCCCGCATCCCAGACACGCCAATCATTAACGCTTCCATGCAACTCCTAATAAGCACCTTCCACCGTTTAGCCACGACGCGCAGCGGAGTGCCGTTTGCAAAAAACGCTGCGCTTCGCTTTGCGGCTAAACGGTGGAATCAAACTACCAACCGTTGACCATGTGCCTATTATTGGTTTGCGAACTGTCGGGGCAACAGGTAGGCTTTGTTTATGGCTCATTCATTTGAGATTCTCACCTGCCTCTGTACCAGCGGCTGCTGATCCGCGTCGGTTTCCCGTTTTTCAACGTTAACGCAATTGTGTGATTTCAATGGATCGAAAACAGCTTAACGAACGTCTGCCCGCCGCGGTCGAGAAGATCGTGCAGAGCATCAACGCCGAGCCGCGGCTGCAACATCTCAATCGCGTCTTTCTTCCCAGCCGCGACACAATCATCGAAACGATCAAATTGCTTCGGCAACTGATTTTCCCCGGATATTTTGGCAAGCAGGGTCTGACCAGCGAAAATCTCCCCGCCCGCGTTACTGAGATCGTGGGTGAAGTTTCGGAACTTTTGTACGACCAGGTGCGCTGCTGCCTGCGCTATCGCGAATCGATCGAAGGCATCAGCCGAAAAGATGAACGCTGCGACGAGTGTGACCAAAAGGCCGCCGATATCATCGCGTTATTTTTCGACACGCTTCCCGCAACCCGCGCGCTGACCGCCGAGGATGTGCAGGCCGCGTTTGATTCGGACCCCGCGGCGCAAAACACCGACGAGACGATCTTCAGCTATCCCGGCGTTTTCGCCATCACAGTGCAGCGTCTCGCCCATGCGTTTCATCGCCTGGCCGTGCCGCTGCTGCCGCGAATCATGACGGAATACGCGCACAGCCTGACGGGAATCGATATCCACCCCGGCGCGCAGCTTGGCCGAAGCTTTTTCATCGACCACGGCACCGGCGTCGTCATCGGCGAGACCACGATCATCGGCTCAAACGTGAAGATCTATCAGGGTGTGACATTGGGCGCGCTGGCCCCCCACTTTGGGCAGATGCTCCGCGGAACCAAGCGGCATCCGACAATCGAAGACAACGTCACCATCTACGCCGGCGCCACGATTCTTGGCGGCGATACGGTGATCGGCAAAGGGTGCGTCATCGGCGGCAACGTATTTATCACCAGCAGCGTCCCCCCGTTGAATCAAGTCAGCGCTGAGCCGCCGCTGCTCAAATATCGCGACCGGCGACCCAAAGCGCAGCGGCTGATGGACTTACCGCTGGATTTCCAAATTTGATGTTGCGTGAACGCGGCACTGCAATGATGCGCGGCGGCATCATCCGGAATAAACGGCCCGCCATATAGCCCCACGC
>DATAPK010000134.1:0-3565 GCA_036265245.1 Tepidisphaeraceae bacterium
CCCATTCGATGTAGTTGGTTTTGAAGGGCTCGGAAAAAAGCGGTTTTTTGGGCGGCGTTTCCGACCAGGGCACGATGTAGGGCCAGACTTCAATGCCATGCGCTGCCGCTTTGTCAGCGAATTCGGGGAGATGGGCCCAATCCTGGGAGCTTTGCAGGATCAGGTAGTAATAGGTGTTGACGCCCAGCTTTGCGAGGCCGTCGATGGTGCGATCGACATCGATTTCCTGATCGGGCTGGCGAATCGCGCCGCTCATCGTGCCGATGACGGGGGCGGCAAAGGCGGACGATGACAGTAGCAGCAGAAAAACGGCGAAAATCTTTGTCGTCATGGTGGATTCTTTAATTACGTAAATACGTGAATACGTAATTAGTGACATTCACAATGATATTACGTATTCACGACACTTTCTTCAGAAACTCCGCGATGCGATCGATGCCCTTGTCGATCTGCTCCATATTGGTGGCGAAGCTCAAACGCACGTGCGTCTCAAAGCCGCTGTCGTTGCCGGGAACGACGGCAACGTGATTTTGTTCAAGCAACGCGGCACTGAATGCAACGGCATCGTTAATCTCCACGCCGCCGGCTTTTTTGTTGAGATAGGCGCTGATGTTGGGGAAGCAGTAGAAGGCGCCGCGCGGGCGGACGCAGGTGACTTTGGGCAATTCAATCAAACGCTTGTGCATATGCGCGCCGCGTTTCTCGAATTGCTGGCGCATCAATTCGATCGATTCAGCGCCGCGCGGATCGTTGAGCGCGATGGCCGCGGGCATCTGGCAGAAGCTGGTGATGTGGCTGGTCATCTGGCTTTGCAGCTTGTTGATCGCATCGATCACATGCTTGGGCCCGCCGATATATCCAATTCGCCAGCCAGTCATCGCGAAGCTTTTGCTGTGGCAATTGAAGGTGAGCGTTTGCTCGATCAGTTGTGGATGCAGCGAAGCGAAGCTGACGAACTTGAGGCCGCCGTAGACGAGCTTCTCGTAAATTTCATCGGAGAAAACGACGAGGTTTGGGTGCTTTGCGACCACATCCGCCAGCGCCTTGAGTTCCGCAGGCTCATACGCGTGGCCGCCGGGGTTGCTTGGCGAATTGAGAACGAGCACGCGCGTCTTGGCGGTGATCGCTTTCTCAAGCTGCTGAGGCGTGATCTTGAAATCATTCTTCTCTTCACCTGCGATGAATTTATTGACGCCGCCGGCGAGTTTCACCTGCTCGGGATAGCTCACCCAATACGGCGAAGGGATCAGCACCTCATCGCCGGGGTTGAGGACGGCCATGAACGCCATGTAAAGACAATGCTTGCCGCCCGCGCCGACGGTGACTTGGTCGGCCTTGTAAGGCAGGCCGTTGTCGCGATTGAATTTGTCGGCGATCGCCTGCTTCAACTCCACGATGGAAGGTGTGGGCGTGTATTTCGTCTGGCCTTTGTCGAGAGCAGCCTTGGCTGCGTCTTTGATAAATGCAGGCGTGTCAAAATCCGGCTCGCCGGCGCCAAACCCGACAACATCCACGCCGGCTTTTTTCAGCGCGTTGGCTTTGGCGCTGACCTTAAGCGTGATCGATTCCGAAACCAGTTCCATCCGCGAGGCAAGGGGAAACATCGAAGTTCACTCCGTGAAAAATTGGGTAGGGAACGATAGCGGGGAAGGGGCGGGGAATCAAAGAGTGCAAGCTGTATTCCAGTTACGAACGTGTAAATTTACTTGCTTTTGCGGAGTTCTGGCCAGTGCTCAGTACCGCCATTATATGCCTCAATCGTGTACCATTCGACAAAAACTTCGAGTTCGCTTTCTGAATGTGGGGAACGACCACGCAATTCAAAGAATGTTTTGCGAGCCATTTCTTCGGTGAATGTTTCTCTTAGATGCCTAAGCGCTTCCGGTTCCTCCCATTTACCATCGTGACGACGCTTAGCCATAGTTGTCCCGTTATTTTATGAAACGATTGAAATCCCAATTGCTTTGCGGTGCCATTGGAGGCATTCCCTCAATTACTTATCGGCAAAAGATAGCTACAGATGCCGAAGCAATCAAAGCCAGGATTGGTGATTAGAGGGAAAACGGGATTGTTTACCCCAGCAGCGACGCGGCGTCGGCGACCAGGGTGGGGATGGTCAGTTTGAACTGTTCAAGCGTGGCAGAATCGAGATTGAGCTGGGCCAACAGTGAAGCATCGATCTGCTGGCGATGGGCGGTGAGGTTGAAGCCCTTGGTGTTCTGGGCGCACAAGGTGTCGGCGACATGGACGAGACCGACCAGAACCCGATCATCGGTGAGCTGCATCGGCTGATGATGGAAGCCGGCGACAAGTTGGCACGAGCGCGGGAATTTCCACGCGTCGGCGAGGCCTGCACCGAGCTGCTGGTGATCGACGCCGAGCACTTCGCGTTCGATTTCGCAGAAATCTTTCTCTTCGGCCTTGGCGCGATCGCAAACCTGGCGCAATTGCTCGGGCGAAGTTTGCAGCGCGACCAACAGGCCGATGTCGTGAATCATGCCGGCCAGAAATGCTTCATCCGCCAGCGGAAGTTTGGTTTGTTTGGCGAGTGCTCGCGCGACGACCGCGACCGAGACGCAATGCGTCCACAAATCTTTAGCGGTGAATCCTTCGCAAAGCTTCACGCCGCGGAAGAGTTGCCCCAGGCTGGCGGCCACAGCAATATTTTTCACCGCGTTCAAGCCGAGCAGCACAATCGCCCGCTCGATCGATCCGATCTGCCCGGGCAAACCATAAAAGGCACTGTTGACGACTTTAAGAATTCGAGTGACCAGGGCGGGATCGTGGGAGACGATCTTGTGCAGAATGGCGGCGGTGCTTTTGGGATCTTCAACAGTCTTGATGATCCTGCTGGTGATTTCCGGCAACGTCGCGATGGACGTCACCTTCTTCACTGCCTGCTTGATGAGTTCTTGCGGATCAACCGCAGCTGCCGTCGCCATTCTAAAGCCTCCCGCGCTACTCGATCTCTTATCGAGTCGGGCGGATGGGGACTTAATATGCGATCAGCTTTCGACGAAGTTTATCGTTCAGGGGTGTGGATGATAGGACCTTGGCGACGCGTTTGCCGGTTCCATCGCCGCCATAGACGTTGCGGACTCTGAGCTTTTGGGGTCGGCCGGCGTTCCAGATGGATTTGAGTGCCTTCGCCAGAGGCGCTTGCCGATACGGCACATTCGTTACATTTTGACTTCGCTCGCGGCCAAGCTGGCGCGGGCCAATGTCGATCACAGGTGTGCCAAAACTGGCAGCCTCAATGATGCCACTGGAACTGTTGCCGACGAGAACGGCGGCGTCGTTTAACAGGCGAAGAAAATCAGGACGGGCGATGTTGCGGTGGATGGTGATACGTTTGTCTTTCGATGCGTCTTCCCAGCACCGCGCGATGCCTCGGCTGCCGGGGTCGTTATTGGGGTGAATGATGACGATCTGGTCGAAGGGGATTTTGCGGACTTGATTAAGGATCAGGGCGGCGCGTTTGTGTTCGGATTTTTCATTGGCTTCGATGGGGTGAAGGATTAGCAGGCAAATCTGCCCAGGTTCAACGTTGGATGTTGAATGTTGA
>DATAPK010000135.1:0-6639 GCA_036265245.1 Tepidisphaeraceae bacterium
CGGCATGGTGGTCGACGAAAACGCTGAGTTCCGAACATCACTCCGCAGCGCCGTGCAGATCCAGATTCCGCCCGATCAGACCATCACCCTCGATCGCCTCGGCACCATCAAGGTGGTGCAGGCCGTCAACGACAGCGGCAAGCTCAAAACAAAAATCGGCATGAAGTATGGCCGGGCCCGTTATGAAATTGAATCCGCCGGCCAGGAACACGAAGCCAGCATCTCCAGCCCCAGCAGCACCCTGGCAATTCGAGGCACCGTCGTCACGCTGCTCGATCAACGCCCCTTCCCCATCGAAGCGACGAGCCTGACAGGCCGCGCCGAATTCACCGACGCCAAGAAGCACACCTTCCTTGGCAAAAAAGGCGGCGGCACCATTAAGGTGGATGAAAATACAGACAGCCCCGCCGCTTACGCGCTCAGCCAGTCCGTCATCGATCCATCCATCGCGCTGGCCCGATCCGAATCAGAGCAGCCGCTGATCAACGCCGTTCTCTCCACCGGCGCCACGCTTTCCTACGATCAACAAAAAGGAATCAAAGTCGTGACCGGCGGACGCCCGCTCACCGACGCTCAATTGCTCCCAGTCCTCCCCGGCGTGGTTGATTTCGTTCTCCGCTGGACCGGAAACGCCGACCTCAACCTCGGCGTCATCAGCCCCGGCACCGGCTCGGACAACCGAACCGTCTACCCCATCGCCGGCTACAACATCACCAAAAACGGCGGCTCCACCGCGTTCGATCATCGCGGCGGTCCACATGGCGGCATCGAAATCGCCTCCTGGCCCGCGGGTTTCCCCGAAGGCGTTTACCGCATCGGCGTCACCCACGTCACCGGCCCCGACACCCCCGCCACCGTCGATGTCTTCGTCAACGGCAAGCGCGTCAACATCAACAATACACCGCAGGGAACCTCCAAAACCTCAAGCTTCGTCAGCACGCCGATCCCCCCCGCCTTCGAAGTCGCCGGCTTCGCCGCCGGCACGGTCGATCTATTCCCCTCACAGGGAATCATCGGATCGCCATCGGCAACTTCAGTCTCTACAAAGTCCGTGAAGAAGCACAAGTAGAAATTGATTCACCACGAAACAGAGAGACGAAATAACGAATGACGAATCACGAATGACTTCTCATTTGGTCATTCGGATTTGGTCATTCATTGGTCATTCGGGCTTGGTCATTGGTCATTTTCCCATTGGTCATTTTATCATGCCCAACGGCAAATCGACTCCCCCCACCAAAATCATCCCCCAAACTGAATCGTCCGCCGATACAGCGGATGGTCCTCCGCCCCCAGTCGATACTTATATTCGTTGTCGCCGCGCAGCATATCCATGACTTTGTCGCCGCGTTCAATCGCTTGGCGAATCAGCATCGCAAACGTGACGATCCCCGGGCTGAATTCGTGCATCGCCGGATCAAACGCCCCGCACCAGAGAATTTCTCCATGCGCTGCCGGAAACGCGATCATGCCCGATGCGTAACGGCCCTGGATCGTCAGCCGATACACGCGAATTCTCCCCTGCTTCAACAACGGCCCGGCCGCCGCCGCAAAATGCCCCGGAAACATCCACCGCGCCTTGCGCCCCTTCCCCCCGCCTCCTTTGGACATCAACTCAAACAGCGCCGTCAGTTCGCCGCCCACCTTGCTCTCATCCGTGCAGCATTCCAGTTTCGCGCCCGCCGCCTCTGCTTTGCGAAGCTTGCGGCGAAGCTCCTTCCGGTCGTGCGAACCCCTCGCCGCCAGATATTCGTCCCATGTCGACGCAAGCGAAATGCGCGTGATCGGCTCCGCCACCTCATCCTGCATGTGAAGATTCAATTCCGCTGCAACATCCTTCATGCCCCCGTGCTGCATAAACTCCGGGCTGATGTTGTGGAGAATCAATTCACGAACTTCCGTCCCCACGAGTTCATTGATGTTTTTGAAGATCGTTCGCCAGACAAGTTGTTCTTCCGCCGGGTCGATCAAAGGATCGAGATAATCGCTCAGCAGCGCACCGGTGGTCCGCAGTCGATGCCTCCAGCATGCCTCCAGCGGCACCACCCCCAAAAGTTGTTGCCCGCGCGCAACCGTGATCAATCTCAGCCGGCCAAGTCGCTGCAAATAAACCAGCAGCGGGCAAACCCAGTGCGGCGACTGAAACGGCGTGCTGTCGGCCACGCGATTCAGCAATTCATTCCATCGCCCCCCCAACTTTTCGCAATCCGCGTCGCGCCGGCATTGCAGCGTCAAATCGCCAACCCGAACCTCTCGCAACGTGCGTTTGCCCGTCGGCACTAATTGAGGCAGCATAGGCGTAAGCAACCGCAGCCCGTGCCCGAGGTAAGAAAGTCCACGCCACAGGAGCCCCTGCGGGCGGCGAGTTGGAGAAATTGCATGCGCCATCAGTTGGTGTGCCTTGGAGTGGGCACCCATCACTTATCTATCTAATCGACCGAAATCAGAAGCAAGATTCGCGATGAATCTTTCTTGCAAATCGTCCATCTGATCGCCCGATAAGATTTCAGGCCTCTCCCGCACATCATCCGGATAATCGCATGCCGCTATTTTGGATCGCGGATTTTGGATTTTGGATTGCAAAAACACAGCAATCCTTATTTTCATTCCAAAGTCCGTAATCCAAAATCCAAAAATCATGGACTAAGCAGTCCCCGTCGAAGACATTCCTCGTCCTACCCGCTGATCAATCCGACGCCTGATTCACTTCTTTGATGAACGCGACGAGCTTCTCATTCGATTTTCGCCCCTCGCTTCCTTCGACGCCGCTGCTCACATCCACCGCCCACGGTTTGATATCCCGCACCACCTGCGCAACCGATCCCGGTTTTAATCCCCCCGCCGTGATCAATCTCGGCAGGCCCTCAAATTCCCCGCGCGCCTGAAGTTGCCGCACCCAATCCCAATCATTGGCCACGCCACTCCCGCCCGGCTGCGTCGGATGGCTTGTCTCCAGCACAATCCCCGCCAGATTTTTCAATTCACCTTTCGCGATGATCGTCCGCCACTTCGTCAGCTCTTTCGAGATCGTCTCTCGATTCACCCGAATCGCTTTCACCACCGTCAGCCCCGGCAACTCCGCCACCTCATCCGGCGATTCATCCCCATGCAACTGCACATTCCGAATATTCAACTCCGCCGTCGTATCCAGCACCACCTGCGAAGGCTCATCCAGAAACAACGCCACCGGCGTCACAAACGGCGGCAACACCGCAATGATTTCCCTCGCCCGATCAACCGTGATATACCGCTTCGCCCGCGGATAAAGCACCAGCCCAATCGCATCCGCCCCCGCTTGCGCGGCTGCCAGAGCATCTTCCGGATGCGTCACTCCACAAATCTTCACTCGCGTTCGCGACATGCCGGAATAGTATGCAGGATTGCTCGAAGAGCAAAGAAGTGAATTTAGAAGCTGTTTCAAAACCCATTGCAGCGGCAGACGCCGGTGTCTGAGGTATTCCGAAGACCCGGATTTTCCTAATTGATTCCGTCTCGTCGGAGTACCTCAGAAGCGGCGTCTGAGTTTTGAAACAACTCCCTAGCCCAATTTCATAATGACTTCGTCGATCTCTTCGCCGCGCGCATTGGCGAAAAATCGATCGTGTCCCGAGATCACAAATCCGTTCTTTTCCAAAACCCGGATCGAGGCGAGATTATCCTTCGCCGCATGAGCAAAAAGCGGCCGTGATTTGAATTCCCCAAGAAACCGCGACAGCGCCTCCGTGGCAAGGCCCCGGCCGGTGAAATCTTTTCCGATCCAATAGGTAACTTCCTTTTCCTGGGGCGGCCCGTAGACGGCGATGTGCCCTGCAACGCAATCTCCAAACATGATCGTCTTAATCACGATGTCCGGATTGCCGCGAATCTTCGCCCAGTGAGCGTTAAACGCCTCTCGATCGGAAGGATTTTTCCGCGTGAACGCGGCCATGTGGTTGGCAACCGGATCGATCTGATGCTCGAAGAAATCATCAAGATCATCATCGGCCACGTCTCGCAGTAATACGCAGCTTGCCGAAAAAGCGTCCATACCTTTTCCCTGTTAATTGCCCGCCACTCCCAGCTTCACCAGCGCCTGCTGCGCCGCCTTTGTCGGCCCCGCGTCGGAATTCCCTCCCGCCATATCTTTCAAAATCGCAATGGCATCCGGCGTGCCGATGTGTTCCAACAAAACGATCCCGCGAATCGCACGCGTCCATTTTCGCTTTGCAAGCCACGCGCTGGTACCCAGATTTGCAACCTTCGCTTCCGCCCACCACGAAGCATTACCGTCAAAAAAATTAAATTCTCCGTTACCCGCCGAGCGCAATTTAACCCCGCGGCCACGCAGCGAATCGGGTTCGCGATCTCCCAACACTTCAATCATCCGATCGCGCGCAACGGGGTCGTTCGTATCAGTCATCAGCGTCTGCAAATCAATTGCCAATCGCGGGTCAAGATATTCCAACTTCTCAAACGCCGGCTTCCAAACCGCGTCATCATCGCTGCCTAAATCACCAATTAATTTATTCACGTCTTCCGCGGAGATCGTCAATGGCGTGAGATGATCTTTGAGAAACGCAATGGTCGGCTCCGGTTTGCCGGCGAAATTCAACAGCGCCAAGGATGCATCCGGATCAGGCTTCTCCAAATCCGCCCACCAGCTCTCCAGCTTCTGCTGCTCCGTCATCGGCTGTGTCGCCGGAGCATCCTCCGCCACGCAGTCCACAGCCCGCATGCAAAACGCAAGCTGCGCCAGAACCACAAGGATCGCAAAAGATCGGTTCATGCCCATTTATCTACCCCTCTTTTCAGTTGACCGCCACTCCCAACTTCACCAGCGCCTCCTGCGCCGTCTTGGTCGGCCCCGCCTCGGGATTGCCGCTCGCCATATCTTTCAAAATCACGATCGCATCAGGCGTGCCGATGTGCTCAAGAATCACCACCGCCCGAGTCGCGCGCACCCATGCGTCATTCTGCTGCGACACCCCCGAGAGCTTGCCCTCCACCCACCAGCTCGACACGGAGTTAAGCGTGCGAATTTCAAATTGATATACCCCTCCGCCTGAATGCGCCAATTGAACGTTCTTCCCCGACAGAGAATCAGCAGGCCGGCGACTCAGAATTTCAATCATACGATTGCGCGACACAGGCTCGTTCAGCTCATCCATCAGCGATTGCAAATCCTTCGCCAGCCGCGGATCGAAGTATTTGAGCTTTTCCGCCGCCGCCTTCCAAACCGTCTCATCGTCGCTCCCCAAATCAGCAACCAACTTATTCAAATCATCTTCCGTCAAAATCAACGGCACCAGCTTATCTTTGAAAAAGGCGACCGTTTGTTCCGGCCTGTCCGAAAAACCCAACAGCGCCCGCGACATTTGCGGATCGATATCCTTCAAATCCCCCCACCATTTCTCCATTTGATCCTGCCCAGTTGCCGGTTGCGTCGCCGGTGCATCCTCGGCTGCAACAGCAGGAATAAAAATGCTCAAAATCAAAAGGACCGGCAGAATGCGAACGAACAATTTCCACTTGCTCATATGCGACCCTCAGCCCAGTAGAATTGAGACGTCGATCATCCTCAATATTCTATTCAAAAATCCGGCGGGCGGAAATAAATGGCGATGAACGTTCAGGAATGAAGGAGGCGATGCAAATAGGATTCAGATCGAAGCGCAAGACATGGCGGACGAAGATCTTAATACCACGACGGCTGCGCGATCGTCACAAATTTGGGGTCGGTAACGAGTTGCTCGGCAAACCCATCCGCTGCCGACGGCCGGCCACTGCGAACATCGAAGCATTCAATTTGAATCGCCGCATGATCGTGAAGCGGCGCCGCCCCGGGCAGTTTGCCTGACTCCTGCCCCCCGATGCTCTGAATCCGTGCACAGATGTTGTTCCAGCTTCGGTGCTGCACCCAAAAGCCGGCGCGATTGCCGTTTTCGGTATAGATTCGATAAAGCGTCATCGAACAAACTCCGGAATCTGGAATCCAGGCTCAAACAAAACAAAGGTCAGGCCCGCATTGCCTGCGGGCCTGACCTGAAAATTCCAGCAATCGGTTTAGTATCGACCGCGGCCACCGCCGCCGCCGCCTCCACCACCGTAACCGCCACGGCCTCCGCCGCCGCCACCGCCGCCGTAACCACCACGGCCACCGCCACCGCCGCCGCCGCCGCCACTGCGGTTTTCTTTCGGCTTGGCTTCATTGACCGTCAAGGCTCGGCCGCCCTGCTCGGTGCCGTTCATCGCGGCAATCGCTGCCTGGGCTTCAGCATCGCTGCTCATCTCGACGAAACCAAAGCCTTTGCTGCGGCCTGTGTCTCGATCCGTGATGATCTGCGCGCTTTCCACGGTGCCATGCGCCGTGAAAAGGCTCTCCAAAGCGGAGCTATCGACGTCGTAGCTCAAATTTCCAACATATAACTTCTTGCCCATAATAAACTCCTTCTGAGTTGGGGCATGCGACCCGAGTTTTACTTTCCGAGTCCGGGAGAAAGAGGCCAGCATCTTGGCCCAGAAGGGAGGAGGGATTCGTGAAATCAACTGCGGAGGGAACTAAAAACCACTGCATCTGACTTCGCTTGGCGAACCTACCGGACGGTAGTCTACTCCCCATCCAATCAAATGTCCATCACGATTGATCCCACGCCTCTAAAT
>DATAPK010000136.1:0-4186 GCA_036265245.1 Tepidisphaeraceae bacterium
AGTCCTCAGCACTATTTGTTGAGTAATACGAAAAAAGCATCCGGTTGTATGTTTGGTCTTGCCATCGGCGATGCGCTGGCGGGGCCCACGGAGTTTTTGTCGATTGATCAAATCGTTGAGAAATTCGGCCAAGATGGGCCAAATGAACCGGCGGAGCGCGTGACAGACGACACGCAATTGGCGCTGGCGGTGGCTGAGGCGCTGCTGGAGACTGAAAAACCATTTGGGCCTTTAACGCTCGAACGAACCTTGCGCGAAAAGCTTATCGCCTGGTCGATGAGTCCCCAGAATAATCGTGCACCGGATGCGACGTGCATCCTGGCGTGCGATCGATTGGCCGACGGGGAGGACTGGATCGAGGCGACAGCGCTCTCTTCAAAAGGAAATTGCGCCAATGTCCGTGTCGCGGCCGTTGGGCTTCTGCCGCGCGGAAAGGATGGCATGAACGAGCGTACGCGCGGCGCCATTGCCCAGTTTCAGGCGGCCCTCACTCACGCGCATCCAACCGCCTTGGCCGCATCCGATCTCACCAGCGCCGCGATTGTCGATCTGCTGCTGGGAAAGGATGTCACCGATTTAACGCAGCGTCTGCGGGATTACTGCGAATCGCAGCGAACGGTTTATCACGAAGACTGGCTTGGCGCGATCTGGCAGCGGCCCGAAATGCGCTCGCCCGAGGAATTTATTTCCTGCGGCTGGGATGATTGCCTGGCCATGCTTGAGCGCATCGACATCGCCCTGGCGACGATGCCGCATGTTGGCGATCCCTGTGAAGAACTGGGCGCGGGCTGGATTGCGGAAGAGGCTTTCGCCGCCGCGATGCTTTGTTTCCTGATGCACCCGGACGACCCTGTCGCGGCTATCCGCCGCGCCGCGGTGACCAGCGGCGACAGCGATTCAATCGCGGCCATCACCGGCGCGCTCATCGGAGCCCACCTGGGCTTGGACGCGTGGCCTGCCGATTGGATCGAGCGGATCGAATATCGCGAAAGGCTAAAACGCATCGGAGCCATGTGGGATCGAGATTGAAACGGGCGATCTTCATTCTCCCCGTCATTTACCTTTCGTGGATCGCGATGCTGGCGGTTCACGAATTCGGGCATGTGATCCACGCGTGGCTTAGCGGCGGTCATGTGACGGACATTTCGTTTCCGTTGCTTGGATTTTCGCAAACGTTTGTCGACCCAAACCCGCATCCGCTGATAGTCGCAGTTGGAGGCCCGCTGTGGGGCGCGGCCATACCCACCCTCATCATCGTTTCGCTTCTGTGCGTTCGGCGAAAACCTCCTGAGATTCTCTGGTTCTTCACAGGGTTTTGTTTGATCAGCAACGGCGCATACATTGGCTTGGGCTGGCTGAAGAACTCCGGCGATGCACACGACATGGCTCGCCAGGGAATGCCGATTTTCATCATTATCGTGTTTGGCGCTGTCTGCACGGCCGGCGGTTTGCTTTGCTGGCATCAAATACGCTTGCGATGATAATCTCTCCTATTGATTCAATGCTCCGATGATTCAATGATTCAATCATGACCTGCCTTATCCTCGTCGATCTTCAAAACGACTTTTGCCCTGGCGGCGCGCTGGCGGTTCGTGAGGGCGATCGGATCATTCCGGTTATCAATCAGCTTCAGCCGAAGTTTGATCTGATCGTCGCGACGCAGGATTGGCATCCGCCGAATCATGGAAGTTTTGCCGCCAATCATCCGGGGAAAAATGTGGGCGATGTCATTGATCTGGCCGGCCTGCCCCAGATTCTTTGGCCGACGCATTGCGTGCAGAATTCTCGCGGCGCGGAACTGGTGACAGCGCTCGATCAATCGCGAATCGCGAGGATCTTCCAGAAAGGCACCGATCCGATGATCGACAGCTACAGCGGTTTCTTCGACAATGGGCATCGCAAATCCACTGGCATGGGCGAGTGGCTGGTGCAGCGGGGCGTGAAATCGATTCACGTCTGCGGGCTCGCGACAGATTATTGTGTGAAGTTCACAGCGTTGGATGCGCGGCAATTGGGTTTTGAAACCTCTTTCATCGAGCCCGCCAGCCGCGGTGTCGAACTGCATGCGGGAGACGTCGAAAAAGCGATAAAAGAAATGCACCATGCGGGTGTGCGAATGGTGCGGGAGTGAATGTGGCCGATTCAGAAACAAAATTGATTGCCGAGGGAAGGCACATCCGGTTCGTGTCGCGCAACGGATGGGAATTCGCCGAGCGAAAGCAGATCAGCGGAATCGTCGGCATCGTGGCGGTCACTGACGAAAACAAATTGATTCTCGTCGAGCAATTTCGCCCGCCGGTGAATCGGCGAGTGATTGAATTGCCGGCAGGGCTGGCGGGGGATGTTGCCGGCAGCGAAGATGAGGCGATGGAGACGGCAGCGAGACGGGAATTGATGGAAGAAACGGGATATGAAGCAAAAGAGATGACGCGACTGGTGGATGGCGCGGTGTCGGCGGGCATCACCAGTGAGATCATCACGCTTTTTCGCGCCGTTGGTCTAAGAAAAACGGGAGCCGGCGGCGGCGATGCGACGGAAACGATTCAAGTGTATGAGATTCCGGTCGATCAGGTTCATGAGTGGGTTCAAAAACGCCGGCAGGATGGGGCGATTGTCGATTTCAAAGTGTATGCGGGTTTGTTTTTTGTGAACTGTGATCGAGCGAAACAATGAATAAGCGATTTTTGGTGACGGCGGGGAACACACGCGAGATGATCGATCGCGTTCGCGATTGGGGAAATATTTTTACCGGCAACACGGGATATTCGATCGCGAGGTCGCTGGCGGAATTGGGCGAAGTCGATTTATTGACGAGCAACGCAGCGCACCTGGCTGAGATCGAACATCACGATCGCATCCGTGGCACGCGATTCCATTCCCACGCGGATTTGAAGGCTTTGCTTGAGCAATGCGTGAAGGAGAAATCTTACGATGCCGTTTTTATGTCAGCAGCGGTGGCGGACTATCGGCCGGCGGGAAGTTTCCAGGTAATCGCCAGGGAGAAGCAGGCGAATGGAGATGAGCGATGGACTGTGAGAAACGTGCAGGCGGCGAAGGTGAAGAGCGATTATGACCAAATCGCTGTGTTGGGAGAGCGGACGGAAAAATTGATCGACTTGTTCCGCAGCGCGTGGGGATATTCGGGGATCCTGGTGAAATTCAAATTGCAGGTTGGCATCGGGCGGGATGAGCTGATCGCAATCGGCCAAGCGAGCCGGCGGGCGAGCGGGGCGGATTATCTGGTGGCGAACACGCTGGAGATGGTCCAGGGGGCCGAGGCGGGGGCGTACGTGCTGAGTGAAGGCGGCGCGGAATGGGTGGCACGCGACAAACTCGCAGCGCGATTGGCGGAGATTGTCCGGTAGAAAAACTCTGAGAATTTTGGGAGACAAGGCAGGGTCACTGAACTGACCCCGCCTTAACGGTTTTTAGGTTCATGCGGCGTTGGGCACGATTTGAGCGGACCACATTCGTGACGTTTCTTCTGTGTGATGAGAGTGGCAGCGGAGGCTGGCGCGATCCCAGAGACGGCGGGCGTTGGGGTCGAGGGAGGTGCGGTCGGCGTCGAGGCGTTGGACGGCCTGCTTGAACTGGACGGCGGCGCGGAAACGGTCTTCTTCGGCGAGGTGATAGAGCACCAAGGCGGAGACGGAGGCGTCGCCGGGCATGCGGCGGAGGGGGATGGCGGGCCAATAGCCGTCGGGGCGTTGAAGATTGGCAAGATAGGCAAGGGCGTTGTCGATCGCCCGGCCGCCGGTGTCGCGCCCTATCGCCAGCGCACGCAGGCATAGCGCTGACAGCGCAATATCCCCCCATCCGCCATCACTTTGCTGTGCGGCGATAATCGTGTTTAAGAGTTTTCTGTATAACGGGTTATGGGCCTGATTGAGCTCATCCAGGCGAATCATCCCCATCGCCGCGGCGGCGAGGTGGCCGGGGTCGAGGTCGAATTTGAAAGCCCCGTCGGGGCGATTGGCGATGAGCTCGCGAAAGAGCCTGGTATACTGCCGGGCCGTCCATAGCCGTTCGATTTGTCTTACTGTTTGCATGGCGATCCTTGCCGTTAGAGTCCGGTAACTGTTAGGTTTCAAGCATACCTAACTGTGTGCGAACAAGTCAAGCGGGAATTGAGAAAAATTTGAGGGGATTTTGGAGGGGAGAAGAGACATAAAAGGGGGGCATAGAG
>DATAPK010000137.1:0-12358 GCA_036265245.1 Tepidisphaeraceae bacterium
GCATTAAATGCTAGCGACATCATATAATATGCCGTATCACTTCCTTTAAGCACTATCCATTTCGGTCGTTTTTTTAAGCGAGCAATCACTTTCGCAAAAGCATGAAGTACATTCTTTCTCGCATCACGATCTGGATACATAGTATCTTTAGTAGTCCAATGCGAGGTTGTAAGAATCGCGCTATAGTTGTGAGATAGCATCTCATCAACCTTACTGGCTTTTAATGCCGCAATTCGATCAAGTTTTCCTGGGTCTCCCATTTCAACATCTTCGAACAACTCTAGTACGACATCCGGGGATTCACGCAATACCATAATCTGAGCCTTACTCACTGATGTAAGTGATCCCGCAACGACTAAACCGGGTCCGACTAATTGCGGAAAGCAGAATTTCAACCACTGAACCGCACTGCCTGCCGACCAGGTCCATCCGCATAGGGCGCGCATCAGGGTTGGACCAACACGGTACAAAATACGACGTCGATGATCTGTTTCGAGACGACGACAGATTTCTGCGGCCACAACCGCTTCAGGCTCTGAAAAACAATCAAGTACAACTGTCGTGCCTCGTGGCAGATGGAGCAGGCGCTCGATAATATCATCAATTGGATCGGTGCGGAGTTGATTCGAGGTAACTAACTCGATCGACTTTTTGTGAATGCGCCCTTTCGTCTTGAAATGAATCCACGCTGCCAAGTCAGAATCGCGATATTCCAAACCACTGAATCGGGCAAATTCCGTTTTGTGTATTGGGGCAATACCACGAGTATCGTTTAAATACTGGACTCCTTCGATCGTGACGCGTCCAGCCTCGACATAGGCGGGACAATACAGTCGCAGGTCGAATGCCATGCCAGGGTTGGCTCGGGTGGCTTCATCAATGCCACGATCCTCCCAATCAAACGCAGTTCGCAGACAAGAATCCGTTCGAATCACCACTCGAGCTTCAATACCACGGGCGCGGAGTTCGCGTAGAATGAGAGCCATTATTCGATTGAATAGCTTAAGAGATTGGTCGTCGTTGAGAAATCTGCTCGGCGTGACAACATAACCTATGCGGGTCGAGGTTACCCGGGTTACGAAATGCGAAAATTCAGAATCCATCGTCTCATCGAAGATGTCACTTTCACTAAATAATATTGCCGGCACAGGCTGTCGAATCATGGGCCCGACGGGATCGTCCTCGATTACAATCGTTAGAGGCATGCGCTCCCGCTGACTCGCAATCATGGTCGCCACATCGTCCTTTGGTCTTTCTTGGGGAATAGGCAATCGAAGTGCCAAATCGGCACCACGGCGCAGCGCGATGAGCGTAGAAATAGTTTCTATTGCGTTTTTGAATGAGTTTTTCTCGCGAGAGCGAATTCGATAGCGATCAGGGCGCGAAATCGGACGCCAAGGTCGATCATACCAAGTTATCAGAATGTCTATAACGCAATAACTTATACATGCTATAAACATAAGGATAAGATAGTTCGTAAAGGATGCCCGATAATGGTAAAGGCTCAATGCTATGGCCAATGTTCCGACAGGAAAAAATACAGATAAAAAACGTCGGATCATATTCTTCCTCCCATTTGAGTTAGGGATGTTCAAGAGCGTCATATGCGCGGGTAATCACAAACGCAAAGGGATCACCTTTCGACGCGCATCGGACTTGAAACTCAATGCCGGCCTTTCGAGAGAGCTGTGGACCCATGAAAATATCTCTCGCAACAATCGGGCTGGCGAAACAGTCGACGTGAAGACCTCGCAAGTTCAAGTCCAATCGGAAACGGAAGCTCTCGTTACTTTTTACGCCGATAAAATCAAACTTCTTTTCTTCCAAGGGTGTCACATATCCGCCAAAAAGAACATGGGCCTGAACGCGCCAAGTTGTTCCCGCATAATTTTGCGGAGTTCGAGTTATCTCCTCAAGCCATTTGGGGTCAACGTTGTCGAGTGCTCTGGGAATGGATGCGCTTCGGGAGGACAATAATACGGGCTCACTTGGGTCCTCAATCCCAAATCCCGGTAATCGTGGCCAAGCGCCGAGGATTTGAGACATGGAGGCCGGACGATTTCCTGGTGCGTATTCTAGACATGATTGCACCACATCATGAAATTCTTGCGGAATCAATTTAAGCGGAGGAAGATCCCATGCTGAACGATCCTTGAAATCAGATGATGCGTCGAATGCGGGCCTCTTGGCAAAACATTCATATATCACTGCACCAAATGAGAAAATATCGTCCAGCACTGTTCCCTGCCCTCCTCCTTTAAGCTGATCAGGGCTTGCGTAGCCACGCGTTCCAATTCCTTTCATTGATGTAAGCGGGGTTGCATCGTGATGCCAGCAGATATTAAAGTCTAATAGCTTAGCAATTCGATCAGCGCTGATCATCATATTTTTGGGTTTCAAGTCTCGATGAATCACTCCTTTTTTATGAGCATATTCGATCCCTCGACCAATATTTCGAAGATGACGCGACAGTTCCTGTACATCACAATCGTGATCAGCACTGAAATCTGCAAGTGTCGGACCATTGACAAATTCCATCAAAAGGCATGGCAAGTCGTTGGAACTATTCTTCAATCCAAAAACCAAGGCAATGTTTTGATGCCTTATATGCTGCATCACCTCTGATTCGCGGTGTAAGCGACGACAGTGTTCATGATCATTTGGCCTGCGAGGGGTTTTGATTGCGATGTAGCGATGATGCACTAAATCTTTTGCAAGATAGACGGTCGCGCAACCACCCTCTCCAAGCTCGGTAACCACTGTATATAGGTTGTCATCCCACTGCGGCCAATATGATTTTGAAATGTATCCTGCCACCATCAATCCCCAAATGGATATGGCGAACCTATATATTCACAGTCGTCCATGGAACTTACGGGATATGTCTGGCTGTCGGAAACACACATTTAGGGCAGTTCAAATTGAAATATCCCGTGTTCGATCAGCATTTCTCAAAATGGAGCCATGGGGATTTGAACCCCAAATTCAACCATGCCATGGTCGCGTGATCCCATTTCACTATGGCCCCGTAAGGGTTAATTGACTCTATCGGAGTGCACCACAGAGTCAAGTCACAAGCCCCTTCACATAGCCCCGCGCATGCGTGGGGTCTGATGACCTTAAACCGCGTTTGGGGCTGTAAGTTTATGTTCCACCTGCGATGCGATGGGCGAAGTCTGCATCGCCACCATCGTCAGATCGTCACTTAAATCACAGCCCGTGCGGAATTTTTCGATGGATTGCACGACGGCGTCCAGAATTTTCGCCGCCGATGGAGATGGGCCGGTGATGCTCTTTTGGATTCGGTCGATGGTAAAGCGATCGCCATTGGGAGAAATCGCGTCGGCGACGCCATCGGTATAAAGCAGCAGGCTGGCGCCGGGGGAAAGCGGGAATCGCTGGGCGCGATATTCGGTGGTTTCATCGACGCCGAGAACGAGCTGCGGTTCCAGTGTCAGCGAAGTGCTTTGGTCGTTCTCAATCAGGATCGGGGGGGGATGGCCGGCGGTGCAAATGTCGAGCCAGTTGTTAGCCAGATCGAAGACCAGGATCAACATCGTGACGAATTGGCCGCTAAACACTTGCGTGCAAAGCTGCCGGTTTACTTCTTCCATGCAAAAGCCCGGATCGGAAATACGCGGCAGCGTCGTGCGGACAAGCAATTGCGTGGTCGCCATCAAAAATGCCCCCGACATCCCGTGGCCTGTCACGTCACCAATGATCACGGCGATTCGTCCATCGGCGAGCATGAACCAGTTGTAAAAATCGCCGCTGACATGACTGGCGGGTGTGTTGAGCGCGGCGATGTCCAAGCCGCCGATTTTGCACGGTTGGTCGGGCAGCCAGTTCAACTGGATTTGCCTCGCCTGGGCCATTTCCTTGTTGATGATTTCCATCTGCGCTCGTTCGAGGCGCAGGCGGCTGCGAATCATTTGCGACGCCGTGGAGATGAGGATCGCCATCACGGCCAGCAGCACGACGATCGCCCAGACCAGCGCATCGCGGAAGATCGGTTTGACGAGATTGTCCACCTCGTCCAGGCCAGAAGAGATAACGACAAGCCAGCGTTTTCCGCCGGGGATTTCGACAGGCTCGGCGGTGATCATCGCCGGGCGAACCGGAACACCGTCGATCATTTCCCCCCGTTCGAAGGTCTGGGTGCTGCCGTGGCCGGTCTTCATGACGTTGATTCCCAGATCGGTAATGCGCTGATCGGTCTTCTCTCCGACGAGACTTTTGCCTCGTGCTGAAGCGTTAGCGGCCGAGATGACCGTCCCCCGATTATCAATCAAAGCCGCTCGTTGCGTTTCGCTGCGATTGACGAATTGCAGGAGATGATTCTCCAGATTGGACATGGGAACGACCGCCACCATCTGCACACCGCCTTGCGCGCGAACGGGTACGGAAATCAGATGCGCGCCGCCGGCCAGATCAGGCATAAATGGGCTGATCGATTCGGTCTTAACCGTTTTCAGCCAATCAGACCCCTTGCTGATGACCTCGTCAGGATTTGGCGCACCATCTGACGTGCCGATCACCTTGATGACATTCATATTGTCCATGACATCGACGATGATCAGCAGCGACACCTTTTCCTTGCTGTTTTCCCAGATGATCGATCCCCAACGATTGATCATGTTGGCAAACGGGCCGCCTTCAAAATTGCGCATGCGCACTTCATGCTGGGCCTCATTCAACCTGCCGCCGATTTGGAATTGGCGGGCAGGGCGCGAGGTGGGTTGCGTTGATGGAGTCGGAGGCTGAAGCAGATCGAGGACGCCGGTGACGGATTGGTAGTAGTTTTCGATCCCCAGTGATGTCTGCCTGGCCAGCAATTCCTGCGTGATCTGGGCCTGCTGGATCACCTCGGTCCGCGCACTGCGGTAGAGGAATTTGGCTGCGAGTCCCACCGCCAGCAGCACCAGGCAAAGCAGTGCGAAATGGATAATCAGCACGCGGCGAGCGAATTGTCTAGCGGCCAATTCCATGGGAGGTCATTTGACACTTGTTACTGGTCACTTGTCAAAGAGGAGGATGTCATTTGTTACTGGTCACTGGTCAAAGAAAGAATGGCATCTGTCTTTGACAAGTAACGAGTAACAAATGACAAGTGACCCACAAAACAAACCGGGCGTGCCGTCCCCACTAGAACGGCACGCCCGGAGAATCCTGTTGGGCCGCCAGCCGCACGGTTATGTGCGGGGCGACCCGGTGTTTCGATGGCTCGATTATGCTGCGTCGAGATGAGCGCTGATGCTGGCGAGAAATTCAACGCCGGCGATCAGCTTGGGGCCAAATTGGTTAGACCGGTGCGTCCAAACCACCCGGGCTGGGATCATCTGCCGGCGATTGGCCAAGGTTTGGCCCGCGGCACTGAGGCCGACGTGGATGCTCAGCAGCTTGCCGGGAACGATCGGCGCCGAAGCCGGCAATTCAATCCGAAGCCCGGTTGCGCTGATATCCTCGGTCTGTCCGCCGAGATATCGCGCCGATGAGGGCTCGAATACCTTGATCGGGCGGTGCTGATGGATCCGCAATCCCCGGCGGCGTTCCTGGCCCGATTCTTCCGACTCATTCTGCAACGTTTCAGTAGCAAGTGTCATCATCTTTCAAACTCCCTAACCAGCCCGGTTTTCCCTGACACCTTTGTTATCGGAACACTGGCCCGTCACTTTGGAGAAATTCTTGAAATGATTCGGAGTGGTACGTTTATTGGACAAATCATTGTTGGAAATTGGTCTGCTAAAGCCCTTTCTGCTAAAACTTGCAGTTATGCCAAGAAGCAAGCAACAGATTATTGACCAGATGTCAGCCGCAGGGGTGGTGGCGGTGATTCGGGCCAAAAGTAAGGATCAATTGATCGATATCGCCAGTGCGCTCATCGCCGGCGGCGTGCCGAGCATCGAAGTGACGATGAGCACACCCAAGGCGATCGCGGGCATCGAGTTATTGGCGGACAAACTCGGCGATAAAGCGATCGTCGGTGTGGGCACGTGCATCGACGCCGCCACCGCGCGCGATGCCATCGCCGCCGGGGCGCAATTCGTCGTCTCACCGGTCTTCGATCCTGAAATCGTCGCGACGACGATCCGATATGGCAAAATCAGCGTGCCCGGCGCATACACGCCGACCGAAATCCTGCGAGCGTGGTCGGCCGGCTGCGATGTGGTGAAGGTTTTCCCCGCGACCACGCTGGGCCCCGGTTACTTCAAAGACATCCTCGCCCCCCTGCCACAACTGAAACTCACCCCGACCGGCGGTGTCGATACCAAAACCACGCCGCAATGGATCAAGGCCGGCGCGGTCTTCGTCGGCGCGGGATCGGCACTGGTGAGCAAAGACGCGATGGACAAAAGCGACTGGGCATCAATTACGGCGAACGCAAAGGCGTTTGTCGAAGCGGTGAAGGCGGGACGGGCGGGGTAAAGCAAGGCCGCATGAACGCTCCGTTCAAGCCGTCTTTTTCTCGCCGAACAAAACGCCGGTCGCTGATTTGCCCGCCATCACAACAACATGCTGACCCAGATTTTTGGTTGGCGTTGTCTGCGACCAGCCCGTGGGACGATTAGCACGAACAATATAAGTGCCGGCCAAAATCCCCGTCATGGAATAATTTCCATTCTTGTCCGTCAAAATCGGCTTCTCGCCGTCATCAAGCTTGCTGTCGTTATTGACATCAATATAGACAGTCCATCCCGACAGGCCGACTTCGGTGCTATCCTTTTTCTGGTTGCCATTAGCGTCGTTGAAGACATTGCCGGAGATCGTGCCGGCAGTGGGAATTTGTTGTTCGCCAATATTCTTTCCCGTGACGACTTGCGCGGAAGCCAGTGAGATCGTTATCGCCGCGTTGCTGGCCGGCGTGGTTTGCTTCCAGCCGGAGGCAATCACCTCACGAATGCGATACGTCCCCGCTGTCAATCCAGGCAAAACATAAGCGCCGCTGGCGGGGGTCGTGGTGCTGGATTCGTTGTTATCTAACTTGCTGTCGTTATTGGCATCGTTGTAGACGACAATCCCGCTCCGGCCGCCCTCGCCCGTGTTCAGAGAGCCATTGCCGTTGGCATCATTGAAGACGGTTCCGGAAATCGAACCGCTGGCGGAAATAAGTTGCTCGCCGAAGTTTTCCCCGCTGACAACTTGCGCGGAAGACAGTGCGATCGTTATCGCCGCGTTACTGGCCGGCGTCGTCTGCTTCCAGCCGGAGGGAAGCACTTCGCGAATATGATAAGTCGCCGCCGTCAAACCCGGCAAAACATAAGCGCCGGTGGCGAGGGTGGTGGTGCTGCGTTCGCCGTTGTCGAGTTTAGTGTCGTTGTTGGCATCGTTGTAAACGACAATCCCGCCGCGGCCGCCCTCGCCGCTGTTTAGCGAGCCATTGCCGTTGGCATCATTGTAGATGGTGCCCGAGATCGAGCCGCTGGCGGAAATGAGTTGCTCGCCAAAATTTTTCCCGGCGGCGGATTGCCCCGCCGATAAAGATACCGTGATCGCCGCGTTGTTTGCGGGCATCGTTTGCTTCCATCCTGACGGAAGCGCCTCGCGAATGACGTAGTTTTTGGCGGGCAGATTGCTGAAAAGATAATGGCCGGTAGTGTCGGTCGGGGTGGAAACTTCGCTCGTATCCAACACACCGTTGTCGTTGGCGTCGATATACACCTTGATTGTTTTGAGGCCGGCTTCGTTTGAATCGAGAGTCGCGTTGCCATTGGCATCGTTAAAAACCTCGCCGGCAATAGAGCCTGTTTGAGGGGGTGGCGGTGGAGGCGGCGGGGGCGGCTGCGACAAAGTAGTGCTCGCGCCGGAAATGGCGACGATGCGATAATCATATTGCGTGTCAGCCGCGACGGCGGTGTCGTCGTAGGAGGTTTCCGAATTGCTCACATAAGCAAGCGTCGTCCACGTTGAATTATCCGTGGAGCGGTCGATGCGAAATTCCGTCGCCAGCGACGAATGGCTCGTCCAGATGAGATGGTTATCGCCGGAATTGACAGGCGAAACAGAAAGACCCGTCGGGGCACTGAAAAAGTCAGGATCGGAAGAAAGATAACTGCTTCGCAGGCCGTAACCAACCAGCGAACTGGTGCCATTGCCAAGGTAAACCATTCCATTAGCGACAGTCGGCACGGTGAACTTCACGCCGTGAGAATAGCTATCGGCCTGAACCATGTCGGAGGTGTAAATCGGAGTGGTGATGTCAGCGGCATCATAGGCGATCAAATCGGATGCGGTGGTGTCCATCGCCCACGCAATGCCGTTGCTCGCGCCGTTGGCGGAAATGGTGAATGTCGGGCCGGGATAGGAAAAGTTGGCGGTCTGTTGAACCGGCGTGGGTGAAACAGTTCCTGGCGGTATCGAGCCGGATGCGAATGTCGAGACATTGAATTCCAGCGCCGGCAATTTCTCCACGCCGATGTAAAAGTTGCCTTGGAAATATGAGGCTGTGGATAAAATTTGGGCCGTGTTGTGGTCGATGCCGGAGCCGGCGTATTCACCGAGAGCATGGTCGTAAAGCCGAGGATCGGCCTCGCCCGTGTCGGGGTAGCTGGTGTTAAATTTGCCGAGATTGTTGCGATCGAGGAGATAGAGCCGCCCTTCCTTGCCGCCGACAACCAGCATCGGGTTTCCGGCCGCATCGGTGAGCGAATCTGGAAGTAACAGCACGCCGCCCGAGCCAAGATCCATGTCACCCGCATCCAGGGCGGCGGCATTGGATGGCGTGAAATAATCCGCCACTTTCAATCCCCAGCCGTTGCCGTTTTGATTGGTTGGGCTCGAGTTGTTATCGACCGCAAGCTTGAGAAGCGAATCCGCATAATCGTGGTCGATCGGAAAACCTTGCGCATCGAAGTTGCTGGGGTCAGTGTTGAACGCGCCGTTGCCGGCGGCTACATAAAGATAGGTTCCATCCGTCGCAATCGCGCTGCCGGACGACCAGATGCCCCCCTGCCCGGGGAAGCCAGGCCGGTCGTTGGGAAGGTCTTCATAAGTCGGTGTCGTCACGAACGCCGCAGTTAACGCCAGGCTCGATTCGTCGTATCCCAATAGCCATCCATGATAAGGCCCTTCATCACCATCGGAGGCCATCCCAAGATAAACATTCCCTTTGAGCAGCGTCAGAGAACCGCGATTCATCTGGATCAGCGCGTTATACGCCATCACCGGCGTGGTCGCCCCGCCGGGCGCGGCGAGCCAGCCTTCCTTATTCGGATAAGTTGTGGGATCTGGATTATCGCCGCTCCCCGCCACGATCGGCCCGGCGACATACGTGTAACCGCCATAAGAATAATAATCGTTGTTCGAGATCGTATCTCCAATAACCGCCGGCGATACCGCTGCACTTCCATCCGAAAGATTCACTGCCCACAGGCGCTGCACAAAATGTTTGTCTGCGCCGCGAATCTCTTTGGTCTCCGCGTTAAGGAACAATCTGCCGCGGTTCACATCGATGGCCGGCGTTGAAAGAATGCCAAGCTCTGAAGCCGGGGCAACATTTCCCAAATCGGCGATGGCAACCGGCGTAACCCCCGAGGTGGCCGTGAGATTCGTCGGATTAGCGGTATTGAGAAAGCTGTCCTGCCAAAGAATCGTTCCGGTGCTGGCGTCGATCGCATACAGGCTGTCGTGCATCGTCGCGACATAAACCACGCTATGCACGCCCGCATTGGCCCCACGCGTGATGTTGACGTTCTGCACATAAAGTGGCTGCGCGAAAACCTGGCCGTCCACGGGCGTGTTAAACTGCTTGCCGAAATCGGTGGGATTGACGTTGGCGGGCGTGAGAACCGTTTCCGACAAATTGTCTCCATCATTGGTCGCATCTCCGTGATGAACGAGAACGTTCACCGACAAAAATGTCCGTTGCTCCAATTCTTCAATCGCGGATATTCGCGAAGCTGGAAAAAATAACCGACTTCGTTTAGTTTCGCAGCGCGAGCATTTCTGCATGGTTCCTTCCGAACTGGCCCCTAAAAGCGCCTTTGAATTAAATGGAAGTGATTCTAATGATGGGCTTGAACCGATTGCAATCGAAAAGGACCGTTCTTGATCGCAAATTATTCAGATGGGATCCGGGCTTCCACAATCCCCCATCCATTTGCGTTTTTCGCCAGTCGCACGATTTGCTCGGCGGAGCGATTTTCGATGCGGGCCTGGATGTGAAGCAATAATTGGCCGGCACCAGGATCGGAGGCAGGATCGATGGTGGACTGGAGGGTGGCCGCCTGCTCGGATAGTGAATGGGGAAGCTGGGTATTCCAGGTATCACCGGCATGTGGAGAAGAAAGATGTTGGCGAGCATCGTCAGTGCCGGCGAGCAGGAGTTGGTCAAGTTGGGAACGCCGGGCGCGATCAAAGGTGCGGCGGGCGTCGGCGGACATCGATAGCCCTAACGCGAGAATCGCCACCGAAACCACGCTGAACATCGCCAGCGCAATCAACAGCACGAAGCCCCCGCGCCGGCTGTCAATGTGCGATGATCGATCAAAAGATCGCGCGGTCATTGGTGTGCTCCTGACGCGGAAAGCGATTGACACGGGAAATAAAGCTCGTCATCGCGATCACTCCGATCGGATGAAATGCGAAGCACCAGGGCGTTGTCGCGCCGCTCGGCATGTAGCGGGAGATCGGTCGGCCAGCGGCGATCACCGGCAGAGTCGGTGCGCGTGACGTCCGCATCAGAAAAATGCCAGCGAATTGTCGCCGAATCAGGCTCGGATAAAACGATCGTGCGATCGTCGGGCAGATCGATTGACTTGGCGCCCCACACATCCCGATGAAGGGTGAAACTCAAACGATCGATCGACGCGGCGTGGGCTTGCGTGTCAGGAGCGGTGCGAATCACCCGCATCGAGGCAGCGAAAAGACGCATGGAGACAACGCCGGCTACTCCAAAGATCATCAGGATAAAAAGCATTTCGGTGATCGTGAATGCGCGAGAACGACGACAAAAATCAGACGAGCGATGGGCTTTCATTGTGGCCTCCCCGGTTGCGTCGTGGGGGCCAGGCCCGTGATCGAGGCGCGGCGGCTGTTGTGCAAAACCGTAACTTCTATCCATTCGCTTTTCCCGACGCGCTTCCCGCTGCGCGCGATGGAGATTTGCGATGAAGAATCATCCGTCGTTTGGCCAGTGAATTGAAAATGAAGCAGCACTTGCTCGGCGAGAGAATTGGCAACGCGCTGGTCGGCCAGATGCGCGGCACTCTTCTGACGCAACGTCGCCGCCACAGCCAGCGCCGTCGCCAGCGCCACCAGCAGGAAGAGGCCGGCGAGGGCGTCGAAAGTCATGAAGGCAGTGGATCGTTTGTTCATCATCTTCTCAATGCTGGGCTGGAGACGGTTTGAATCAGTGAAATCATCGGCGCGAATACGCTGAGCGCGAGCAGCGCAACGAAAAATCCCATGATGATCGCCATCATCGGTGCGATAGAGGCTTCAAGCAGCGCGATCGATCGGCTGAAACGAGTTGAATAATATCGCCCGAGAAATCGCAGCACCGGCGCGAGGTCGGGCGTCTGCACGGCAGTGGCGAGCATGCCCCAGATCAATCGCGGCAGATGTGCATCCCGCGCCGCTTGCGATGGAGATCGCCCGTGATTCAGCAAATCGACCCATCCGTCGATGCGGCGGCGAAGATGGGCATTCGAGGAAAGCTGGCCGGCTTCGAGAAGCGAAACATCGAGCGGCCGGCCGGCCTCCACCGCATCGGCGGCGAAGGCCATCGCATCGCCCAGCGCACGGATCATGCGAATTCTTCCAACGATGGGCAAAAAATCCGCGATTCGCTCTGTCAGCCCGGGAATGATGCCGTAACCCGCTCCCTGCCAGCGCGTCACAATCGCATTGAACAGCAACGCAAGAAAAATCACGATCAGGAGCAGCGGCGCCCACGGCCAGGCGATGCGAAGCATGGAAATCACGAACTGCGTAATCGCCGGCGGATCGGTCTTGAAGTCTCGAAAAATCTGCTCGAATCTGGGCACCACATAGATCATCCATAGCGATGCCACCGAGACGAGCGTGAGGGCGAGGACCAGCGGATACATACGATAAATCGGCATGTAGCCCAGGCCGCGCGAGATGGCATTGCGGCGCTGCTCCATCATGCGCGACATCACCTGCGGCAATCGCCCGGTGCGCTCGGCCGCGGCAACAAGGCCGATGATCCGCGGCGGAATTTTCGGAATGACTTCCAGCACCGTCGCGAGCGATTCGCCTTGCTCCAGCCGAATCCTCGCCTCTTCGAGATCGCGAGAAAATCGCCCGCCTTCGCTTTCCGCCAGCGCCTGCACCACGCGCGGCAACGGAAGATTAAGTCGAACCGCTTGCTCAATGTAATTCAGAACCACCGACGCCC
>DATAPK010000138.1:0-8913 GCA_036265245.1 Tepidisphaeraceae bacterium
GCGGGGATTCAGCAGGATGCGCCGCTGGAGCAGATGACGCTGGCGCAGTGGCAGAAGGTGATCGATGTGAATCTGACGGGGCAATTTTTGTGTGCGCGGGAGGCGGTGCGGGAGTTTAAGCGGCGCGGAGTGGTGGCGGCGGTTTCGTGCGCGGCGGGGAAGATTATTCATATGAGCAGCGTGCATGAGGTGATTCCGTGGGCGGGGCATGTGAATTATGCGGCGAGCAAGGGAGGGATCAAATTGCTGATGGAAAGTATTGCGCAGGAGGTGGCGCCGTATCGGATTCGGGTGAACAGCATCGGGCCTGGGGCGATTCGGACGCCGATCAATACGGGGGCGTGGGATACGCCGGAAGCGTATCAGAATTTGATGAAATTGATTCCGTACAAGCGCATCGGCGAGCCGGAAGACATCGGGCGTGTGGCGGCGTGGCTGGCGTCGGATCAGGCGGATTATATTACGGGGACGACGATTTTCGTGGATGGGGGCATGACGCTTTATCCGGGGTTTGCGACGGGCGGTTGAGCCTGCCCGATTTCCTTGAACACTCGTCGGGGCATTCCAGTGCCGCATCGCGCAAGCGTGAACTGATCTTCTGCGTATGAAACAGACTTTCTGAGGTCAACATGTTCAAAATCCGGCATCTCTTTCTGGGGCTTATTTCGCTTGCCGTTGTCAGTGCCGCGCTGGGCGAGGATCGAGCCGAAAATCCGCACTATACATTCTGGGCTAAATGGAAGGTTGGAACCGTCGTGCAGAGCACGATGACGACAGAGCGGGATGGCCCAACTCGATCCAATATCCTCAAGGATACGCTTGTGGAGGTGAAGGACGACCATGTCACGATCAACTCAGAACTGCTGAAGAAGTCGGATGGAACATTGTTGTCTCCCGCGAAGAAAATCGTGATCGGAAAGTTTGAACAGAAGCCTGGCACGCCGACGGCCGCAAAGTTGGCCGACGCGCCGACCGAATCCGTCAGCACACCGGCCGGCGACTTCAAGGCAAAATTCATCCACATCACTCTTGTTCAGGACGACAGCATGATGACGATTGATCAGTGGTACAGTGACCAAGTCCCCGGCGGCTCAATCAAGAGCGTTATCACTTCAGACGGAAAGGTCAATTTCAAATCGGAGTTTTTGCTTCAGAGCATCGACAGCGGGAAATGATTCAAATCGCTGCCTTGTTTTCTCCTCCCGTCATGTTTCCTCTATGCGCTCTGTGCTCTCCGTGTCCTCCGTGGTGAATCACGAGTGAAAAGCGCCTCACGCCACGATGGTCATGCTGACCGGATTCGACCACGGCCCAAGTTCTCCCTTGCGGTTGATCCACCGTGCAAAGACCGTCGCCGTTTTGCCGTTGTCATCGGCCCCGAAATCAATCGCAAACGGTTGCTTGGCGAGCATGGCATAAAACGCCGCCAGTGCCGGGTTGCTCACCGCACCGGCCGCGATCGCAACATACACCTGTAGCGCCAGCGCACCCGGCGGCAGGGCGCGCCGGGCCGGTGTGTTGCTGTCGGCGAATCGCGCCGTGATGCTCCCCGGCGTCGCGCCGATCAGCGTCATCAGCGGCTGCGTCACCGGCGGCGGGATCGCGCTGCGTTTTGCGTTGGGCAGGTTCAATCCCAGTGCCGCCTTGTCGTCGTTGCTGACACCCAGGTTCCCGCGAATCTGCTGGGCGTATGGGCGCAGGGCGCCCAGCATCGCCGCCCGCGCTGAATCCTTGCCGGCGACGGCGGGCGTCGCCCGCGTCGCCGGATCACTGGCCGCCGTCAGCGCCGCCGTGTAATCCCCGCACACGCCTGCGATGGTGGCCGCATCGGCGGGGGTCAGCCCATAGCGGTAGGGCTCCTCGCTGATCCGCGCCGCGAAGTTATTCGCCCACGCCGCCAGATCCTGCTGGCGGTCTGGAATGTATCGTTTGGCCATGCCCAATCCCTCCGGTTTAGATTTGAACTTTTGCGCGCCCTCGCGCAAAGCGAAGCGCTCAACAGTCACGGCGGCGTTGCGCAAAAAACGCCCGCGGCGCGCAACATCCGGTTGTATTCAAGGTGTTTCACCCCGATTTTTCCGGGCCAAAATTTTTTGCCAGGCGATGATTTTTCGATATCCGTGCGCTGCGCGCCCAGCGCCGCGCTGCGCAGCGCGCCCGCCGCACACGGCGGCGACGCCGTCTCGCTGCCTCTGGCGCACCGGCAGCGTTGCCTCTCGCACCACGACAGGATTGAGCCATTCATGCGAGTCGGCATCGTGTGCCCCGCGCACGGGGATAAGTCCGCATCAAAGCGGAACGCTTCCGCTTGCAAGCGGGCACTGGAGTTTCGAAGCGGGCGCATTCCCCCGCGCTGGGGAAGGGCGGGCCTTCGCTGGGTGCGAGTTCCCGAGCGCGTGGGAAGCTTTCCCGTGCGCTCGGGAACGAACGCCCCGCGCGGGGCGCGCGGTTGGGTTCGCTGGGGATTCAACTATTTGCAGTGAAAACGCGGGTTTTTGGCGATTGGCGGGCAAGGCGGAGAGATTTCTAATGGTGCTGCAGGCAGGCAATGCGTAGCGAGTCTTAAAAAAGGAACGTAGATCACGGCGAGCATGCATGCGCTCCTCAACAAGCAAAGGACCATCCATTTATCTACTAGGGGTCCTATAGCCAACAGTCTAGACACCGGACGATCCTCCAGAGTATTCGCTAATGCGCCAGCGGCGCAAACGCATGTTCGTTTGGAGAAGACGGTGCATGCCCTCTCGACTTATTTGTGTTCCCATGAACGACACTTCTTGGAGAGACGTTAAGTCCTTCAGATGCACCAAACCTGCATCTGTCACGCGTGTATTGTTTAACGACAACACTACTAGCGACTGGAGCTTGTGAAGGTGAGCGAGTCCTCCGTCTGTTATCCGGGTGGCATAGAGCAAGAGCGATTTGAGTGACGTAAGATTTTGGAGGTTGCCGAGTCCAACATCCGTCACCCCCGTCCCATTCAGTGACAGTGCGTTCAGAGATTTGAGATTCTGTAAGTAAATGAGCCCCGCATCAGTTATTTGCGTACCCTCAAGAGATAGCGATTCCAGTGACGTGATATTCTGCAAAAATGCAAGCCCTGCATCGGTTAGCTGCGTGCCGGCTAACGACAGCCAAGTGAGCGATCTAAGGTCTTGCAGATACGCTAGCCCTTCGTCAGTTACTCGCGTGCCTTCTAGGGATAGAGTTCTGAGAGACGTAAGATTTTTTAGGTGGGCTAACCCGGCGTCTGTAATTTGTGTCCCACCCAAAAACAATACTTTTAGAGAGTTGAGATTTTGTAGGTGGATGATGCCCTCGTTGGTTACTTGGGTTCCCATTAAATAGAGTTGCTCCAGTACTCCAAGGGCCTTCAAATATATGAGCCCTTCATCGGTTAGATTTGTCCCGCTCAACCACAGGTATTTGAGGCCAATCAATGTACTGATGGGCTTAAACGAATCGATTCTCTTGCAGCCGGTCAACGGTAAGCATTGGATCAGCCCATCGTTTGCAAGCGGCGAAAGGTCCTCCACGTTTCGTAGCGTACGCGCAAGCTGCCAGTCAATATCCTGTGTTGAATCCCGTAGGCGTTGGCATATATAGGGCAGCTTGAGCGGATTGAGTGATGGACAGTTGCAAATTTCTCTGACGACGCTCTGTCTCGTATCGCTCGCGTAACCATTAGGATCCAACAAAGTTTGGATCGCCCGATGCGTTCCCACGCGTGCGATAGCGTAGGCACTCAGCGCTACCGCACGCCATCCATGACGTTTAACGTTTTCATAGCGAAGATGAGGTAGCAAGGCGTCGGCAGCGACTGCTAAATGTCGTGCTGTGACCTCGGAACGAGGCGGCACGAGCCTTGAGAGTTGTTCAAGGACGCGTTTCTGAAGGTCAGGCCTGATTTGCATTCCTGTCTCAAGGCATGCGAGCGCTAGGGCCAAACTGAGATTGCGAGCCCGATCTTGTTTAAGCGTTGTGCCGCGCCGCAATAGTTCTTCGATAAGTCGATTACCAAATGCGCTTCCGCCGACCGGTGTGCCAGCAGCAAGAACGATTGTCTCGTGCCATTGATCGTTCATGGAACGTTTTGCGAGATTTCCTGCATCGTCGTAATAGCCGGCGGCGCATGCCGCGAGATACTCTTGAAATGTCCGATGGGGAAAATCAATTCGGCCCTTTGCTGGCTCGCGAAGCAAACCAGTACGGTCAATTAAGTGGTCGAGAACATCTGAAGGGTCGCACGTTCTGCATTCAGGATCGTCGCATGATTTCATATGTGGCTTTAACCACCGAACAGCTTGCTGCCGATCGATCTCAATCCTCTGATCAGCACTCTTCCCCGTTGAATTAGACATCATCTGCCACGCCAATCGCTGAAGCAGCATTTCTTTATCAGCCAATGACAAGCGACCGAGCGCGCCTTCAGGAGGTTTTATGTCACGCTTTCGATCGCGCTCTTCAAGGAGCATCTTTGAGCAGCGATCATAGAGATCGATCCTACGCGCTGGGAGATATCCCTCTTCCCTCCAATGTAGAGCGCACACTAATGCGCAAAGAAGCGGGATGCGGCAAAGCTCACGTACTCGACGATTGGATGGATCAAATAGTCGAATTGGCAAAGCCTCGCCGGCTTTTGCGATCGCAGCCATCTCCGTCGCATCTAGTTCAGTGTCACTGACGGCCTTATGCCAGCGCTCGATAAAAGCTCTGATGTCATCTTCGTCCATATCTTTGACTTGCGCCGAAGCAAAGGATGTTGGCGGTGCCCAAGAGCCCTTACCTTTGGCTTGCTCTGTGTCAGCGAAGAAGCGGGAAGTAACGTAACACCTGTTACCTGGATGATCCTCAACCCAGTTTGTCAACCATTCCCAAAAGGCGGGACGATGTGACGCTATGATTTCATCAACACCATCTATGAGAAGCACGGCGCGCTTTGCCCTAAGAACCCGATCAAGCCATTCACGTGGCGGTGTTGCGGTAAACGTGTCGACGTCAACCGAATATGTGAGCAACTGCGAACCCTTCGGCTTGCCTTTGGCTTGATCAGAAAGAGCCCGCAGTGGCACGACGAACGGAATTCCACCCGACCACGGGTTTCCCGGCTTGTCTGGCGTACTACACTGAAGTGCAATCCAATGGAGAAGAGTAGTCTTCCCAGACCCTGCGGTGCCTCGAACCGTCAACAATGGTCTCGTTTGAAGCATAGCTTCAGCGGATATCACTGGAGCGTCTTCGGAGAAGGTGCCCGATGAGATATTGAGTGATACATACGCCACACTCAAATCCTGTCTGAGTTCGCGCATCTCACGAACACCCAGTGTTCGTAATTTGCCGAAGCGGTTGCGAACATGAGCAAGATAGGTCGCCTCGAATTCCGCGTCATCTCGATCGATCTTATGTGCATCAAAATCAAATAAGTTTTGCAGAAACAAGTCCCCCAGCTTTTCTGGTAGTCGGTCCAATTGTCCAACCAGCAACTGGTTCAGCAATGCAATGTGCCGAATTACGTCCTTCTGTAGTTGTTCGGATTTTTCAATTTCACCAACAAGTTTGCGATGATCTGATCGACGTAGATATTCAATATATTCAGTGAGGGTAGCAGACTGTTCCGATTTTACCTCACTCAGGTACCATTGCACGAGAGTGAGTGGAAGACCAATGAGCGAAGCGACATCTGCGGCAATAAAAACACCAGCAGCGATGCTAGTAGCAATTGGCATGCAGATTCCTCCCAGAAGGGCCAAAGAGGCACTAAACAAGACAAGTTTGCTTTACTGCGGGAGTATTTTACTGAATCCGATCGCTCTCGGCGAATTTGCAATTAGAAAATTGCTGTAAAGGATCTCGTGCGCTCTACTTTATCAACTAGGCAAGGATGGTTTAATTCTATGGTTAAATGCTAAGCGAAAATCTTGGGTCGGAACGGTACAAAGGCGAAAAATAATGGCCGAATTTTTTGATCCACATCATCAAGGTTCGCGGTCGCGCGATCGGGAGCGGCCGAAGCGCTGGGCGGAGTTTCGTACAACGGTGAAGCATCGGTGGCTGCTGCCGCTGCTGTTTGTGGATTGGGTGTCGGAGTGGGCGGCGTATTGGTTGAGCGGGCTGTCGTTTCTGGAATTGCTGGAACATCTCGGGCGGTTCTCGCTTCTGATCGCCGTCATCTTTTATTTTATCGAGGCGCCGGAGCGGACGAAGATGAAGCATTACCAGGCGTGGCAGGTGATCAACAGCGCGCAGGGGAAGGGCGGGAGCGGGGGGCGGATTGAGGCGTTGCAGGAATTGAATCACGATCACGTTTCGTTGCTGGGCGTGGATGTGTCGGATGCGTTTTTGCAGGGGGTGGATTTGCATGATGCGGATTTGAGCCGGGCGGATTTTTCGAGCGCGGATATGCGGAACGCGAATCTGTCGGGCACGAAGCTGGAAGAGGCGGATATGCGATGGACGAATCTGGTGAATGGGGATTTGAGCGGGGCGGATTTGAATGGCACGAATCTGGAAGAGGCGGATCTGGATGGGGCGGATTTGGCGGGCGTGAAGAATTGGCGGAGCGTGGCGAGCGTGAAGGATTTGAGCATTGCGGGGGTGAGGAATGCGCCGGAGGGGTTTGTGGATTGGGCGGTGAAGCATGGGGCGGTGCAGAGCGAGGCGGCTACTCAGCCGGCGCCGGTGGTGAAAACTCGATCGTAAAGAGGAGATGCAACCGCGGAGAGGGGAGGCGCGGAGACGGACGCGGAGGAAAAGTGGGGAAACAAATTATATAGCGGGAGATTTTTACATTGCGGTTGCAGTAGAACGGCGAACATGCTCGCCGGCTACACGAAAGAGTGGATACTTTTTTTAGGTGGGGTTTAATTCGACGTAGATTGCGGAATGGGAGGCGGGGGAGATTTCAATCGGCTTGGGAGGGGAGTTCGGCGGGCTGGGGCGTGGATGAGGCTTCGGCGTGAACGTGGTTTGGACGGGCGGGGAAAAGGCTGGCGATGACGGTGAGGAGTTGTTTGCCGTCGACGGGTTTGGCGATGTGGGCTTCGAAGCCGCAGGAGAGGGCGCGGCGGCGGTCTTCTTCGGAGGCGTAGGCGGTGAGGGCGATGGCGGGAAGGGAATATTTTTGCACGTGGGGAAGGCGACGGGCGTTGCGGAGGAGCTCGTAGCCGTCGCAATCGGGCATGGCGATGTCACTGATCATGATGTCGGGGCATTGTCGGGCGAGCTGCTCGAGGGCGTCGGTGGCGGAGGCAGCGGTGATGACTTCGGCGTGGGAGCGGCGGAGCAGTTGGGCGATGACTTCGCGGGCGTCGCCTTCATCGTCGACGACGAGGACGCGGATGCCTTTGAGATCGACGGGGCCGTTGGAATTGGCGGGGCGCGATTCGGTGGCGGCGGGCGCGGTGCGGGTTGGGGCTTCGGCGAGCATCTTGGGTGGCGTGGCGGGCAATTCGACGGTGAATTTGGCGCCGTGCCCTTCGCCAAGGCTGTCGGCCTGGACGCGTCCGCCGTGGAGTTCGACGATGTGCCGGACGATGGCGAGGCCGATGCCGAGGCCGCCGTGGGAGCGCGTGCTGGTGGCGTCGGCCTGGCGGAAGCGATCGAAGACGTGCGGGAGGAATTTGGGATTGATGCCGGGGCCGTTGTCGCTGATGCAAATTCGGGAATATCCGTTGGTGCGATCGGTGCGGACTTCGACGCGTCCTCCGTTCTGGGTGAATTTGACGGCGTTGGAGAGCAGATTCCAGATGACCTGCTGGAGGCGATCGGGATCGCCGAACATCGGAGTGGGATCGAGCTCGTTGATCCAATCGATGGTGATGTCCTTTGCGTTGGCGGCGGGGGAGGCGGTGTCGATGGCGGCTTGGACGACGTTGGGCAGGTCGATCTCGCGGCTCTTGAGGTTCATCTTGCCGGTGGTGACGCGGGAGACGTCGAGCATGTCTTCGACGAGCTTGGCCTGGGCTTTGGCGTTGCGTTCGATGACGTCGACGCCGTAGGCGGTTTCTTCAGGGAGCTTTTCCATGCGGAGCAATTGCGTCCATCCGAGGATTGCGTTGAGAGGCGTGCGAAGCTCGTGGCTGAGGGTGGCGAGGAATTCATCCTTGATGCGATTGGTTTCGCGGTCTTCGGCGAAGAGGGAATTTTCGATGGCGATCGAAGCCATTTGCGCGAGTTGGACGAGGACGGCTTCATCGTTCTGGCGGAATTCTCCGTCGATGTGATCGGAGAGATAAATGACGCCGAAGTTGTGACCTTCGCGGCTCATGAGGGGGGCGGCGAGGATTCCGCCGACGATGGGGGGGATGTCGAGATTTTTAATGACGTCCCAATCGGGATGCTCGCGAAGCTCGGAAGCGGTGAGGCGAGAGGCGGTCTGGCTTTGGGCAAGGATGGTGCTGGCGATGGGGTCGAGGGCGAGTTGGCGTTCGCGCCAGTCGGCATATTTTTCGGAAAAGCTGCTGACAGCGAGTGTGCGCGGCAGGCGGCGCGCGGTGGCGGCGTTGAGGAGGAAGAGGGTGATGGCCTGGTGGGTGTCGATGATGTCGCGGGCGGTGTCCGTGACGGTTTGGAGCATTTTGTCGATGGAGAGGGCGCCGTTGATGGCCATGGAGGCGGCGGCGAGCTTTTGAAGCTGAGTGGCGCGGCGGCGGAGGGAGACGGCCTGGTGGCGGACCTGGTCGGTCTTCATGGCGAGCTCGACGAAGACGGAGACTTTGGCGCGAAGGACGTCGGCGGAGAATGGGGCCTGGATGAAATCGACGGCGCCGAGGGAATAGCCGCGCGTCAGATGCTCGTCATCGTTGCTGGCGGTGACGAAGATGATGGGCGTGTGCTGGGTGGCGACGCGCTGGCGGATGAGGGAGGCGGTTTCAAAGCCGTCCATTCCGGGCATGTTGATGTCGAGGAGGATGA